>CAYOTU010000213.1:0-6530 GCA_964406905.1 uncultured Myxococcales bacterium
CGATGCAATGGCGTTTGCGCACAGCCGCAAGATCATCCACCGCGATCTCAAGCCGGAGAACCTGTTCGTAGTGGATACGCTGGGCGGGGAAGCGATTCGGGTCCTGGATTTCGGCATAGCGAAGCACATCGGGGGTGGCGAGGGCCCCGCCCTGACTCAGGAGGGGAGCGTCGTCGGGACGCCGTGCTACTTGAGCCCGGAGCAGTGCCTCGGCAAACCCCAGACGCCGGCGTCGGACCTGTACTCCCTCGGCATCGTGTTCTACGAGATGCTGGCCGGCGAGCCCCCGTTCCAGGGCGAGAGTTTTCGCGACCTGATGATCAAGCACTGCGACGAAATCCCGCAACTCGTGCGGCTGAAGAACCCGGCGGTTTGGATCCCGGACGAGGTAGAAGCCTTCCTGAGGAAGGATCTTGCGAAGGATTCAGCAGAGCGGTTCCGCTCCGCGCGGGAGTTCCGGACAGAACTCTCCGGGATCCTCGCTCGGGCCTCGGACGGCTGGGAGCCCGTGCCTGGGGACGGGACCGAGGACCAGCGCGGTCTGCGGCGGACCCTCCGGTGGTTGTTCCGGGGCCAGAGGACCCAGGACAAGATCCCGTTCGGAGCAGGTCGTCCGGGCCTGGCCCCGGACGACCTGCCTCCAGGGGAAGCCGCCGGAGCGACCGAGGCGTCTCGACCGCGCACCGACCGGGGCCGTGTCTTCGGGATCGCTGTGGCTGTCGCTGTCCTGGTCGGGGTCATCGCGCTGGCCGCGATCCGGGGGCCGTGGGGAGAGGACCGAGTCAAGGCCCCAGATGTGCGGCTGGGCGCCGTGGCGCCAGCGGACGCCCCGTCATTCTCCGATGTCGAGCCGGAGGACACCGCAGCGGTCCTGATGACTCCATCCTCCGATATCATGGAGACCCGTGGGCCGGAGGTTCCGCCCGTGGCGGACACCGTCTCGGCGCCGGACGAGATCATCCAGATCGAGGACCTGGGATCCGGTCCCGACGTGGTGGAGACACGCGAAGAACGAGTCAAGGACGTAGCGGCGGATCTGACGGATGGCGCAGCGGACGTGGGGGCGCTTCCCTCCGCAGCCTCCGATCTCGTCGCGGACAAAGCAGCCTCACCGCCGGAGAAGGAGACACAGGTTTCCGGCCGACAGACCTCGTCGTCCGGCACGGCATCGGGCAAAAAGACGGTGAAGGAGGCCAAGCAAACTCGGGAATCGGGCCGGGATTCGAGCGGTTCGGAGAAGGCGGACGTCAAGGGCGAGACGAAGACGGGGCGCCGTCCGATTTTGACGGAGGATGGAAGATGGGTGTACCCGCCGGAAACGAAGTAGCAGGAGAGGGATGACGAGGCGCATACAGCCTGGGTTGACAGCCTTGATCCACCTTGTCATGGTCGCGGTGTTTATCCTGCCGCGTCCTGCGAGGGGGCAGGAAGAGGAGTTCAGGGAACAGTACCGGATCTACAGCGTAGCGGTTGGTCGGATGGAGGCCGGAGACTGCGCCGCCGCGGTTGAGATCCTGCTCCAACTGACGGATTCTGCGTACGAACCCATCAAGCGGGGTGCCCTCCGCGAGCTCGGGTTTTCATTCCATTGTCTGGACGAAGAAACGACGCTTCCGAATGCCTGGTACTATCTGAAGCTGTACTTCGCCCTGCCGCAGAAGGCGGACATGAATGACGCGGAGCTGCAGGTCGAGAAGGAAGCCCGAGGAAAACTCGAGGAGATCGAGCAGGAGCTTCAGCGATCACATCGTCGGGTCCCGATCCAGTGCAGCCCGGATGGAGTCGAGATCTTCTTCGGTGACGAGGTCGAGGGCCCTGCCTATCCCTGTCCCTTGGACTGGTGGTTCACCCCGGGGACGTGGTCGGTCCACGGCGAGAAACCCGGATATACTCCGCAGACGGTCAAGGTGGAGATCGTCGAAGAGCCCGCAACGAATGCGGTCCGGCGAATCGACGTGTCGCTCACGCCGGATCCCGGCGAGCTGCGGATAGAGGGCGTGGAGAAGGGGCGGAACGTGTTCATCGACGGGGCCCTGGCGGGGGTCACGCCGCTGCGGGTCTCCCTGGCGTCCGGGGAGTACTCCGTCGCTGTCATCCGGGGTGCGGTCCCGAAGAAGCCGGGGAGCCGGGTGACCGTGCTGGCTGGCGGCGTCACCGAGTGGGCCCGGCCGCCCGCGCCGCCGAAGCCCAGGTGGCGCGGTGCGAAGGCGCTGCGATGGTCCTTGCTGGGGACCGGCGCGGCCGTCGCCATGGTGGGCGGGGTTCTGCACGTGGTTGCCGGGAAGGAGAATATCGACCTGCACAATCGGTACCCGGACGATCTGTCCCTCCCCGACTACTGCTCCAACCGGGCGGACTACAGCGATGGATTCCGGCGAAAGGTCCGGCCGAAGCTGATCTCCGCCTATGCGTTGTACGGGGTCGGCGGCGCTGCCGCGTTGAGCGGCGCGTTCTGGATCCTCATCCACGAGGCGAAGGGCTGGATGCGGACGCCGATCAAGGTCGGGCCGCCGCCCACGGACGACGCGATCGGTGCGTCGCTCTCGATCGGGTTCTGAGGAGGATACCGTGTCGCGACGAACACCACGACATTGTGCCTGGGGCCTGGTAATCCTCCTCCTTCTGGCCGGGGCCTGCGTCCGGGAATTTTCGTATCCGTCCGGTCCTTGCGGCGACATGCCCGATGAGGTTCCCGCTGACACCTCCCCCGACCTCGCAGACAGCGGTCGCAACGTGGACGTCCGGCCGGAAGAGACGACCCCGGATGTCCCGGACGACGCACCCCGTCCGGTGGATACCCTGCCAGATACGCCCACCGACACGACTCTGGATGTTCTGACCGACGTGACGTCCGATGTGACGCCGGAAGTAACGCTCGATGTAACGCCTGACGTAACTCCTGACGCAACTCCCGATGCCCCGGTCGCTGACACCACGGAGGACACGACGGGGTGCACCCCCGTCTGTGGAGCAAACGAGGTCTGCTGGCAGGACCAGTGCTATCCGGTGGGCGCCATGGTCGAGGTGGACGGCGGGTCGTTCTGGATGGGTTGCCAGAACCCACCGGACACCGAGTGCGAGTACGATGAGTTGTTCATCCCTGATGGTCAGATGGTCACTGTCGCCGGGTTTCGCGTCGACCGTACCGAGGTCTCTGTTGCGCTGTTCGGAGAGTGCGTCACGGCCGGGGAGTGTGACCCGCCGGGGACATCGCCTGCGGCCTGCAACTGGAACAAGGGCCGGGAAGACCACCCGGTAAACTGTGTCCCATGGTCGCAGGCCGACAAGTACTGCGCGTTCGCAGGGAAGCAGCTCTGCACCGAGGCCCAGTGGGAGAAGGCGGCCCGGGGGCCGGACAAGCGAGTCTTCCCCTGGGGAGACGAGCCAGCGGACTGTGACCACGCGGTGATGCACGACGCGGCGGGTGACGGCTGCGGGGCTGGGTTGACCGCACCGGTCGGTTCGCTCCAGCCGGCCGGCGCCAGCCCATGCGGTGCGCTGGACATGGCCGGTAACGTCAGAGAGTGGACGGCTGACTGGTATGATGATGACTGGTACGAGAGCATGGATCTCTCGAATCCCTCCGGGCCCGAGAACGGTACCGACAAAGTCGTCCGGGGGGGCAGCTACATCGATCCGGCCGAGGAGCTGCGGACCTCAAATCGCGACTACAGGAAACCTGACGAGACCTTCCAACACGAGACGGTGGGCTTCCGCTGCTGCAAGCCCCTGTAGTTATTCGATTTTTTCGCAGTTCTTCGTGAGCCACGTGGCGTCTTCCTGGACCCGGAGGAGGTTGTCGTAGCACCAGGTGGGGTCGTCCGGATAGCCCTTCTGACAGGCCTTGGCCAGGATTGTGCCCCCCTCGAAGTCCTTCGATGCGGGGAAGCCGATCGCTCGTTTGATATCCAGGAGCTGGTTCTCGACGGACTGCCCCATCACCTCACATTCGGCCGCGAACAAGTAGACCTTCTTGTTCCTCAGCTTGACGGCGATTAGCGTGTCCAGCGTTTCCACCCGTTGCTTGAGGTCCGGTTTGTCCGTTGACTCCTGGTCCACCAGCCGCTTGAGCGCGTTCAGGACTGCGATGAAGTAGGAGTACTCGTACTCGGTGTAGATCCCCGCCTTGGAACCCTCGATGATAGCCGCTGCATTCGGGATCCGCGCATCAGCGCGTTCGGGATCCGCTGCCTTTATGTCGGTCTTGCCCGGCGACTTTTTCAGGCCCGGGATATCGAGCTGCGCGCCGAAGAACTGGCCCATGAACTTCTGAATCTTGTCCTGGTGTTTCTTGGTCACCAGCTCTTCGGCTTTGCCGAGGAGCTTTGCCGGATCCATGTTCAGCAGCGCGCCCGGTTTATCCGGTATCACTTTGTTCTCCACCAGGGCCCTGCGGAACGAGAACTGAGCGTCGGTCTTGAAGTTGGCCAGCGCGGTCGCAGTTTTCAGCTTCGCGCATTGGATGCCCGCGGGATCATCAAGTGCGAGGCAGCGGAAGGCCTCCTTGACGCTCTCGACGATGGTGCTCGCCTCCGCGTACCGCGGAAGAATGGTGATGTTAAACGAGATGTAGGGCGTGAACGTGTAGTCCTGTTCCGTCCCCTTGTGCACCAGCATGCCGCCCTTGTAGGCCCCGTTCTCGATCAGCCAGGCCCGGTTCAACTTGTCCGGGAAATCGACCGAGAACTTCCCGAAAATGGACCGCAGGTAGTCATAGGCGTTCACGGGTGGGATCCCGACGACGATGTAGCGGCCCTGCGTGAAAAGGAGCTGCGGCTCCGTGGCTCCGCTTTTCATGGCAGGTAGGAAGTCCACCTGCTTCAGGGAGAAGATGTGGTCGTCGGACGCGAAGAGATCGATGACCACGTCCGCAACCTCGGCGACCACCTCGGAAGCCAGCAGCGCTCCGAGAAAGGTCCCGCCCAGCGGGTTCGAGCGAATCTTGCTCAGGATGCTTTTGCCCTTCTTGAGGATTTTTTTCGCCTTCTCCACCTCCTGCTTGTCCAACTCCCGAATGGAGAACTGTAGCGATACGATCCGGTTCTCGTAGCGGACCGGGAAGAAGATGCCCACGTTCTGGAGCTGGAGGTTTGCCTCCTTCTTCACATGGACGATGTCCAGCACCTGCCGGAACTCCTTGCCCCCCGGAAGGAGCCCCTTCACCGTGACGTCGATGCTGACCTCACTGTCCCAGGCCCACTCCGGCAGATCGCGGAAGTAGATGTGCTCGATCTGCATGACCGCGTAGTCTACATCGGTTATCCGGTTCTTCACCTTGTTGGGGAGCTGGTAGCCGTCGCAGATATCCGCGACGAGCTGCTCACCGGGGTTCGTCACGCAGGTCCGAACCGTGGTGTGGTTTTCCCAGTTGAGCGCCTTCAGGCTCGTCGCCCCGCAGCCTGTCCCGAACGCAACAGCCAGTACCAGCCCAACCCAGATCCCTTTTGTCGTCATGGTCCTCCCCCTCTTCAAAAAGTCGTGGCACCCTGTTCGAGTTTGTTTCTGCAATTTGTGTACCACCTGTTGTGGCGATCTTTAGCACCGGCAGTTCCTGGATGTCAAGGTGCGCAGAATGCCGGTTGGCTTTGACATGTTCGAACGCGAGCGCGGATAATGTGGTCCATGGTCTGAACTTTGCAGAGAGAATTCCGGGGTGGAGGAGCGGGATGCCGATGCACGCTGCATGGCTATGTCGAGAACGGCCTCGCCGGGAGAGCTGCGGACGGCAGATCAGGTCAAGTTGAACAGAGGGGGGCGCTAACATGATCCGTCTTGATGTCCGGTTTCTTGTCTTGGGAATAGCGGTGCTCCTGGGTCTGGCGTGTGGACACCGCAGGGCAGTCTGTCAGGATCAGGAGGTACCGAAGGAGTGCGTTGGCCCCGAGTGGCTCAGCGGAGGCCGCGTCCGAGGGGGCCAGGTCCGAGGAATCGGAGGCGTCGAGGCAGCGCGTGAGGATGTTGGGCCTGAAGAGAAGCTGCATGCCCTGACCGATGCGGTCCGCAACCTTCTCGTGGAGTACAACCGCGGGGAGATGAGGGTCCTGTCCTTCTTCTCTCAGAACGCACTGCCGGTCAGGGTTTCGGGGCACGGAGATTCGGGGTCTCTTCCAAAAGGCTTGGCCGGATGCCTGGGAGATATCCTCTCCAAGGTCAGGAATCGCCTGGAGACCGACTATTGGTACGATCCGTGTCTCAGGCGGCTGTGGTGTTTCGCGGTGCTCGACGCGGTCGACGTCGGGAAGGTCACGGAGTCCCTCCTGGCCCGTAACGATCTCGACGCGGTGCTGGACAAGGCGCTCAAGGATCTTGCAGCCCAGGCTGGCGAGGACGCCATGCGCCTCGTGGTCTACCAGGTGCTGGACGCGGACGGGATAGCGGAGGGCCAGATGGGTGAGGCCTTCAACGCTGCGCTGGTCCGTGTTGCGACAGCGGAGCGTCGGTTCGACGTGGTGCCCAAGGAGAAGCTGGACCGGATCCTCCGTTCAGCGAAGGCTGACCTCGGTGGGCTTGCTTCCGCCTCGACCTCGTTG
>CAYOTU010000214.1:0-6505 GCA_964406905.1 uncultured Myxococcales bacterium
GTGAAATCCATATCCTGTTTGGTGTATGTTCCACAGTGTTGGTGTTTTAGTATCTTACTGTTAGAGTTCGAAGGAGCCGCCCCCGGACTGAGCGCCGCCGCCGCCGAGCCCAGCACAGCCGCCGCTGCCGCCGCCGCCGCCCGCGCCGCCCACGTCGGTGCCCTGCATCAGGGGCACCCCTGAGCAGCCGCTCACCTCAACGCCGCCGCCCGCTCCGCCGCCGCCGCCGCCCGCGCCGTGAGCACCACCAGCGCCGCCACCCACCATACCTGCTGCCCATAGCCCTGCGCCGGTCACAGTCCCAGCGGGTGCGTTGCATCCGCCGCCGCTGTTGCCCGATGTTCCGTCACCGCCGTCGTCGCCAGCTCCTCCGGCAGAGGGCAGGAAGGGCTCCCCGTCCGCTGTCTTGGGCATGCTGCAGATGGAGCACCCGCCGTAGATCAGGCTGTCGTAGCCGGACTCGCCGCCGTTACCGCCGCCCGCGCCCGCGCCGTCACCGCCCCATTCAGCGGCGGTCTGGGTCTGGAGGTAGGGATTGGACTTGGGCTGTCCCCCTGACTCGTCATAGTCCGGGCAGACCCCGTCGCCCCCGTCGCCCCCGCTCGCAGCGACGCCTCCGCAGGTTTTCTGGCCTCCATCCCCGCCGAGGCCCCATTGCCCAGCGTTGCATGTCTCGCCGCCCAGGTCGTTTGCGTTGGCACCGGGCGCGGCGTCCGTGCCGTTCGCACCGTCCACTCCGTCATCTCCGGCAAGGCCGTCCCGTCCCGCACCCGCGATTATCCAGTTCCCGGTTATTCGGAGAGCGTCCCCCGCGTCTCGCACCCAGATTCCGTAGCTGGAGCCTCCCGCGTCCACCGCGTCGCCGCCGAAGACGTGGAAGCCGGACAGGACCGTGAGGGTCGTCGCAACACCATCCACGTTCACCGCACCCGGCAGGGACGGGCTGGGCGTAAGGCCGAGGATGGCGGATTGATGCAGCAGGGGGCTGCGTTCGTGGAAGTCAGCGCTGTACCCCCCGTAGACGCGGATCCCCTCGGGGAGGAGGATCGACTCGACGTAGACCCCCGTCGCTACGTAGACGTTGGTCAGGGCCAGGTCCTGCGCGGCAAGGATGCCCTGGGAGATCGTCAGGACCGGCGCGTTCCAGGTTCCCGCTGCCGCGTCTGAGCCGTTCTTGGCCACGAAGACGCCCGCACTAGCGACGCCGTCGATGCCGTCGCAGTTCGCGTCCCCGGCCGCGTCGGGGTCGTCCTCAGCGCTGGTCAGCTCGCACTCGCAGCCGTCGTTGGGGTTCACGTTGACGTCGAACCAGCCGTCGTCGCAATGCCGTGAGCAGACAGGTACTGGCCCCGACGAGTCGCAGAGCCCGTACGCGTGGGGCGCTGACCAGCCCAGGCAGGAGTTGCCGCAGATCCCGCAATGCTCGACCGTCTCGTACAGGCCCGTGGCCGGGTTGAGGAAGTCGTTGTCCGTGATCCCGTCGCAGTCGTTGTCCTTGCCGTCGCAGACTTCGTCCGGGAGCTGGCACGCTCCCCAGCCTTCCGCTACGCAGAACTGGACGCCGTAGCAGATGTCCGTGCCCGACTTTTGTTTACAGGCCTTCTCCATCCCCAGGCTCTCGGGGACGCACTCGCAGGTCCCCGAGTCGGGCTTGCAGAGCTGGTCCGAGGCGCCTCCCAGGTCCACGACCTGGCAGGAGTAGCCCTCCCGGCAGGTCGTGTCGTCATCGCAGGGCTCCAGGCACCAGTGTGCGTCCGCGAATGCGACGCAGCGTCCCCCGGAGCATTGGACATCCGAGGTGCAGGGCTCGCAGGTCTTGTCCAGCTTGGGGACGCAGATGAAGATCATGTCCGGCCCCACCTCCACGCCGACGCATTTGTAGCCCTGCGGGCAGTCCTCCACGCAGAGCTTGGTGCAGATGTAGCCGTCGAGCCCCTCGATGCAGAACCCGCTCAGGCAGTCTTCGTTCTCGGTGCAGGGTGCGCCGAACTCGCCGGGGTTCGGGGTCCCCTGGTAGTCGTAGTCGGGCAGCTCAACGCCTGGTTGCACGTCTCCGTCTCCGTCGCCGACGCGGAAGTCGGCCCCGGGGCCTCCGTCTGGCGCGGCAGTGTAATCGATGGACTCTGTTGCGGTGCTGCCGCACGCGACGGACAGCGCGACGACGAGTAGCATGAGTCGATGCATGGGACCTCCTTGGGACCCGGGGGGGAATATCAGATCCCGCACCGGTGTCCCCAAGTGTATTCTGTTCCAGTTAGTTATTCGAACGAGGCGTTCCCATGAGAAGCAAGTATTTTTCGTTTCCGGTCCTGGTCCTGGTTATGTCAATGGCCTTCCCCATGCCGGCCGACGCACGCAAGTGGCCGATCCGCCCCCGGGGCGGCGTGGACGTAAGGATCGTGGCGCACGGCAGGGTCCTCCCCTTCCAGCATCCGGTTTACGACCCGCGACAGGTTCGGGGACGCGAAGGCGACGCGTACGCTATCCGCGTCACCAACAACACCGATCGCTGGGTCGAGGTGGTGGCCGCTGTTGACGGCCTCGACGTGATCGACGGCGGCCGGGCGGATTACTGCCACAAGCGGGGCTACATCCTTTCCCCGGGCTCGTCCTACGATATCGAGGGCTGGCGGACGTCCATGGATTCAGTGGACCTGTTCCGCTTCGTCCACCCAGCGGCCTCCGAGGCAGCGCGCAAGGGCACCGCACATAGTCACCTGGGCTGGGTCCAGGTGGCGTTCTTCTACGGGCGGATGTCAGGGGGCGGCCCCCTGATCCCAGAGGTGACAGGCGCCGGCGTTGTCCACAGGAAGGACAAGGCCGAGGCGCCCCGGGTAGCGGACGAGGGCTTTGCGTTGGACAGCGTGGCAGAGGAGCAGCCCGCCGCGAAGTCAGCGCGCTGCCGGCCGTACCATGACTGGCATCTCGGCACCGGCCGCGGCGGCTCGTCCTACGCACCCGCGGAGGAGACGACCTTCTGGCGAGACCACCAGACCCGTCCAGATCGGATGATCAACATCAAATATACGCGCTAATCCACCCATTGTTCGAGCAGGGCCACCACCGAGCGGCCGAGCGCGTCGAGGTTGTAGCCGCCCTCGAGGAAAGCCGCTATTCGGCCCTTGGAGTGATGGCCAGCCAAGTCCCGGAGCATGGCTCCCATCCGCGCGTAGCCTTCCTCGGTGACCGAGTGGCCGGCGAGGGGATCCTGGTAGTGAGCGTCGAAGCCTGCTGACACCAGGATTACGTCGGGTTTGAAGGTCTCCATCGCGTCGGTGAAGCGCTCCGTGGCCTCCACGTACTCAGCGTCCCCCGCGCCGTGAGGATATGGGACGTTAAGTGTCGCGCCGCGTCCTTTCCCCGCCCCGACATCGTCTGCTGCTCCAGTGCCCGGGAAGTGGGGATATTGGTGGACCGACGCGTAGAACACCGAGGGGTCATTCCAGAACGTGTGCATGGTGCCGTTGCCGTGGTGGACGTCGAAGTCGAAGATCGCAACTTTCGCGACGCCGTGGGCCGCCTGCAAGTGCCGCGCTGCTATCGCTATGTTGTTGAAGAGGCAGAAGCCCTTGGCCCGGTCAGACTCCGCGTGGTGCCCCGGCGGTCGCACAGCGAAGAAGGCCCGTTCAATCTCGCCCGCAGCGATGCGGTCCAAGGCTGCGAGGCTGCCCCCCACCGCGTTCAGCGCGACGCGGTAGCTTGCCCGGCAGACCTGGGTGTCAGGGTCCAGGTAGGAAGCGCCGTCGTCGATGCGGCGTCGGACGCTCTCGATGTAGTCCTCGTCATGGATCCGCAGAAGCGGCTCCAAGGTCGCCTCCACGGGGCCCAGGCGGGGCAAGTCCTTGAGCAGCGATGACGATGCAATGGCCGCGTTGATAGCGTCGATGCGCTTGGTGCTCTCCAGATGTCCTGGGTTGCGGTGTTCCTTGAAGATCGGGTCCGACAGGATCGCCAGCATGGCTCCCTCCGCAGCGCGAGTTCTTCTGGATGATAGTCGCTTGGAGCGGGTTGTTGCAACCCGCGCTGCACTACTACTGGTTGCTGGCGTTGAATCCCCCATCGCCCCTTCGGGGCACTTCCCCCACGTGGGGGGAAGGAACCGCATCAAGCGCTGGTGACGTTGGTTGCTGCGCTGCGTCCCCTCCGGTCCCTTTGGGACCACCTCCCCCATGAAGGGGGAGGAGTACAGAGGGCAAACGACTTGGGTGCCAGTCTGGGTCTCAGCCACCATGGACACAACTGAACCTCTGTACTCTTCCCCTTCCAGAGGGGAAGTGCCCCCGAAGGGGCGATGGGGACGCTGCGTAGCAACCAATTCAAGTGTGTCTCTGTACTCTTCCCCCCACGTGGGGGAAGTGCCCCGAAGGGGCGATGGGGGATTCAACGCCAGCAACCAGTAGACCGGCCTTGAAACCCGTCCCTGCGCGCGGATATCATGGTCCCATAGAAACGAGCACATCGGAGGAACCATGGCAGCTCGAATTTCCCGTCAGACGATGTTCCTCCTCATCGCTCTCCTCTCAGCGACGATCGGGCTCTCCACCTTCGGCTGCGCGCAGAAGACTCCGCGGCCCATCCCCGCTGGCGTGGACGGCACGGACTCCGTCGTGTCGGACGAGCCCATCGTCTTCACCACCTCCTCCGCGATCCCCGCGAAGCTGGACCTCCTCTTCGTCGTGGACAACACCCCGGGCATGTGCCAGGAGCAGGCAGCGCTGGTGCGGAGCTTCGAGTCCTTTGTGAGCCAGCTCGACGGGTACATGAACGTGGACATCCGCGTCGCTGTCACCACCACCGACGTTCTCATGGGCCAGGGCCGGTTCTCCGACGAGGCGGCGACCAAGTTTCCCAACGCGTGCGCGGAGACCCAGCTACTGCCCTGCCTGACCAACGACGAATGCGTGGACGCGTTTGGCAGCGGCTGGATTTGCCACCAGCCCCCGATCATCGACGGCGACCCGGCCTTCCATAATGGCAATCTCTCCCTCAACTCGCTCTGCGCCTTCACCTGCGACAGTGACGAGGAGTGCTGCGAGTACTTCTGTTACGTGGACGAATGCGGTGATGACATGACCTGCGTGAGCGATATGTGCGGTGATCCGGAGGGCGCCTGCACCCAGACCTGCGTAGCGCACGGCGGTGGTTCGGAGGCTTTGAAGAACTGCGTGGCCCAGCCCGACGTCAGGATGTGTTTTTTTTCCGACATCCCCCCGGTGCTGACGCAGGACAGCCTCGGTTACTTCCCGTGCATAGCGTTTGTCGGCGCTGACCAGAGCTTCACCGCGGGCCTCGAGAGCGGAATCAAGACCGCGTGGATGGCCCTCGACCCGGACGGCCTCCAGGCCGAGCAGTCCGCTGCCTTTCTACGAGATGACGCGTACCTACTCATCGTTTTCCTCTCAGACGAGGACGACTGCTCCATCGACGAGGACTTCTGCTCTCCGAGCTTTGGCTGCGATGACGACAACGATTGCCCTGGCTACACGCAGTGCAAAGACGGGCTTTGTTGCGGCGTCGTGAAGAAGGACTACTACAACATCTGCGCTCTCCTCGGCGAGTACAAGGGCGAGGACCACCATGCTTGCGCGTACGACGCTGCCTGCCAGGACTGCAAGTCCGACGCTGACTGCGACGAGGGCTGGTACTGCAAGAGCGACAAGAAGTGCCGCCCCTACATCTACGGTTTCAATACGATCGCCACCTTCCAGCAGCCCGCGGGGACGCCGCTCTTCGCGTTGGCACCTGTCAGTGATTTCTATGATCAGTTCCGGTCCCTGAAGAGTGATCCTGATAAGGTCCTCGTGGCCGCTTTCGTGGGGGATGCGCTCGTGCAAGGGAACGACGAGGACTCCCTGATCTCTGAGGAGTGCTTCTTGGACGAGAAGCTGGGCAGATGCCAGGACTACCAGTTGAAGAAGGCGACCGCGACCGTTGAATGCCTTGATGATCCTTACCTGGATGGCTGCGAAGACCTGCTCCAGGCAAAAATCGAGTGCGCCCGACAGTGCTACATAGCGTCCAAGGGAGATAACAAAATCCCCCAGGCCAAGAACTCCTACATCTGCGCGGGCGACATGGGGACAGCCGATTTTGGCAGCCGCTATCTGCGGCTGGCCGGCATGTTCGGCGCCAACGGGCTGGCAAACAGTCTTTGTAGGTCCAGTGGGCTGGGCCCGAGCCTCGACATGACCGCGGAGCTGCTCCTCAAGCGGCTGACGCGTATCTGCCTGCCCTTCCCGGTGAAGGAGGGCGCACAGGTCGAGGTCACCCGTCGGCTGCCTGGGGCAGAGCCGGTAGTTCTGGTGGAGGGCGCGGCGCCTGACGGGGACTTCCAGGTGGTCTATCCCGAGTCTGTCTGCTGCGATCCGGACGCGCAGGGGCAGTGTACTGGCAGCGAGACAGCGCTGATGTTTACCGATGTCCTCGATCCTGCCGCGAAGATCTCTGTTAACTATGTCGTAGCTTCCAGAGACAATTCTCGTTGACGTGGATTGCGCGACATCTG
>CAYOTU010000215.1:0-6497 GCA_964406905.1 uncultured Myxococcales bacterium
TATGAATGGAGACTAGACAAATTGTATCAGACCTGCTCCAGCAGGTGCCCCATCTTCTTCTTTTTTGTGGCGAGGTAGGACCGGTTCTCCTCACCCGGCGGGATCTCGATGGAGACCCGCTCCTCGATCTCCAGGCCGAAGCCCCGGATGCCCACCACCTTGCGGGGGTTGTTGGTGAGGACACGGATCCGTCGCAGACCGAGCTTGCGCAGGATCTGGGCCCCCACGCCGTAGTCACGCAGGTCCGCCGGGAAGCCCAGGGAAATGTTGGCCTCAACGGTGTCCTGCCCTTCGTCTTGGAGTTGGTAGGCCTTGATCTTGTTGAGGATACCTATGCCTCGACCCTCCTGCCGCAGGTAAAGAATCACGCCTACGCCCTCGGCCTCGATCATGGCCTTGGCCTTGGCGAGTTGCTGGCCGCAGTCGCATCGTGCCGAGTGGAACACATCGCCCGTGAGGCACTCCGAGTGGACCCGGACCAGGATTGGTCGATCCCCGTCTATGTCGCCGTGAACGAACGCTGGGTGATGGGAACCGTCCAGGTCGTTGATGAAAACCTTCACCTCCCACCGCTTCCCGGAGTCTGTCGGGAGATGCGCGGAGGTGGCTTCCTGGACAAAGGTCTCTCTTGCCAGACGGTAGCGGATCATGTCTGCGATGGTCACCACCTTGATCCCGTGTTTTTCCCCAAACTCAAGGAGCTGGGGCATGCGGGCCATAGTGCCATCCTCGTTCATGATCTCGCAGATCACGCCTGCTGGCTCAATGCCAGCGAGGCGGGCGAGGTCAACGGAACCCTCGGTCTGCCCGCTCCGAACCAGGACTCCCCCGGATTTTGCCCGGATAGGGAAGACGTGTCCCGGAGAGACGATATCGTCCGCTGTAGCGTCGGTTCGCACCGCTGCCTGGATCGTGGCAGCTCGGTCCGCTACAGAGATTCCTGTCGTGACCCCTTCTCGGGCTTCGATGGACACGGTGAACGCTGTCTCAAACCGAGAGCGGTTGTCGCGGGTCATCATGGCCAGATCGAGGCGTTCAACTCGGTCCTGTGTCAGGGTCAGGCAGATCAGGCCTCGTCCAAAACGAGCCATAAAGTTGATCGCCTCTGGAGTGACGAACTGTGCAGCCATGCAGAGGTCGCCCTCGTTTTCGCGGTCCTCGTCGTCCACCAGGATTACCATTCGTCCCTGGCGGATATCCTCGATGGCTTCTTTGGTCGTCGCTACGTGCATGCTGCCCTCCCCTGGGGATGATGCCCACGCGCTTGTAGTCTCGCTGGCGAGCCTTGTCAAGAGGGGAGGCCCCCTCTACAATCGGTACCGGACATGAGGAGGTGCGTATTGGTAGTTTGGACTGGCATACAGCGAGCCACCGCGGTTATATCTATTACCGTTTTCGGGATCCTGGCAACCGCCGCGGGGGCCGCTGGGGCCGCGCCGGCAGCGGCCGCCGAAGCCGCCAGACATCCCGTGAGCTTCGCGTACGACTGGGGCGGCAGCAGCGACGTGGTCACCCTCTACCGGGTCCCCAAGGGGCACCGTCTGGTACTCACGGACATCTCTGGCTATTGGTGGGACGAAGGCGGGGCCCAGCGCTTCCTGATCTATCAGGACGTGGAGTTGAAGGGCTCGTTCCTGGCATCGAGCCGGGGCCGAAAGGGCGAGAACGGCTACACAGCGTTTTCCTCGGGGTTGCAGTCCAGCCAGAGCGGGCTCGTCTTCGCTCCAGGGACCGAGCTGCGCGTGATCCCCTCCACCACGAATCTATCCGTGACCATGGCTGGCTATCTCGAAGAACTGTAGGAGCAGCGCCGGAGGCTTATGGCGATCCCAGCCGGGAGCCTGCGACCGTGGCCCCCGCCGATCCCAGCCGGGAGCCTGCGACCGTGGCCCCCGTGGGGCGCGCTAGGACACCTGGAAGCTACAAGATCACCCGTCGCCGAATCACCGCGAGCCCCAGGAGAGCCATGAGGACGAGACCGCCGGCCATGGGGCTGGACGCGCCGGTTGTGCTGCAAGTGCCGCCGCCGCCGTCACCACCGCTGCCGCCGCCGGTGGTGTCTTCATCGCCGCCGGTGGTGTCTTCGGCGGGGCCGGTGCCTTCCTCAATGCAGGTCCCCGTGGCGTCGTCGCAGACAAAAAAACCTTCTTTGCAGGCCGCCGCGAAAGACTTGATCAGGCACATCGAGTCCGTAGGTAGGACGCAGGTCCAGGGCAGGATGCCCTCGCAGCCCACGTCTCCGTCCGCACACTCGTCGTCGCAGGGGACTAGGCACTGACCGTTCACGCATTCGCTGCCCTCTGCACAGGCGCAGTCCGCAGCGCAGGAGTCGCAGTCCTCTCCCTCGTCGCAGGCGCCATCGCCGCATTCGGGGCTGGCCTTCTCCTCGCAGAGTCCGCCCACGCACTCGAAGCCGTGCTCGCATTCGCCGCAGGTACCGCCCTGGCCATCGGGGCCGCACTCCTTGCCCGCGCATGGGTCCTCGCCGCCGCAATGGCTCAGCTCGGGGCACTCGTCGCAGATATCCTCGCAGCAGTCGCCGTACTTGACGCAGTCCTCGTCACAGTAGCAGCCGTCCGAGGACTCGCCGCCGCAGAACCCCGCGCAGCCGACCATCTCGGCGCATTCCCCGTTGACACAGTCATTGCACGGGCATTGCCACGCGGGACCCCAGCAGCCCGGTGTGGGCTCACTGTCAGGGATGCACGCGTCCGCGTATGCCCCAGCGCCCCCCTGGCACATCCCGTCTACGCACTTGCCGTCCGCTACCCACTTCTGCAAGGGCAACGCGGGGACGGTCCGTGTGATGCAGTGGATTGCGCCGGAGTACAGGGAGATCTGATCGCTGACGATGCCGATGTGCGTCCACTCGGGCATGGCCTCCAGCCAGACGGCCTCGGCCTGGGCCTCGATGTCCTTGTCCACGGTGTACATGGGCCAGAGGTTGACCTTGGCGCCGTCAGCGCCGTTCATCATCGTGGAGTTCAGGTAGGTTCTGGGCGTATCATCATATTTGTTGGGGAAGGGCAGGCGGTAGACCACCATCTGGCCACCGTCGTCAAAGACAAGGGCCTCGAGGATATCCTCGTTGTCGTCCATGCGCTGCTTGTTCTTCGGGTCGTTGACCACGGTGTACTCGCCGACAATCGCCTTGTGCTTGTCAGCCAGCTTGAAGAACATGTCGATGTGGCCGGTGCCGTCATCGGTGATGTCCTTGAGGATGACGACCTTCTCGCAGCCGAACCACTCGATGAAGACATCCGTCAATTCCTGTGCGCTGAGGCCCGTGTAGTAAAGCTCCCGCTCCGAGGTATAGCAGTACTCCTCGCCATCGGCCTGGAAGTTGCCGCCCTCGAGGTTGAGGGGGGGGCGGTAGGTGTTGATGCCGATCTCGTTTCCGAGGCGAGTGGGGATGGCGTCGTCCAGGACCCGTTGGTGGTAGTAGCGGAAGTCTATGAAGGCCACGTTGCCGGCCGCATTGACAACGGGGAGGGGTCCGAAGTCGATGGTCCAGATGGCGTCATTCTCCCAGCGTAAGAACTCGATACCGCCGTCGACCTCGGCCTGGGAGAGGCCGTCCTCAAGGAGCTTGGCGTTCAGGGAGTTCAGCGCGGAATCCGAGTCCACGACGATCCACACGTCCACGACGCCCACCGAGTTCACGATAATGTCCGAGAAGGTCTGGAAGGTGGCCGCGTCCCCGGGCATGTAGTTGGAGAAGGTCAGTATGATCGACTGCATCGGCTCCCATTCGTTCATGGGGCGATACTCACCTGCTGGCGTCTCGGTGATCGCGTACCACTGGGGATGCGCGTCCCGATAGTCGCTGTACTGGTCGGCCTTACCCGGGATATGTTCGTCGCCGGGCAGCCTGTGCGCGGGCAGGACGAAAGGCAAGGGGCCGAGGACCTGGGTCTGAGCAGCGGGTTCCAGTTTGCCCATTTCGCCAGGACCGACATCGGAGGTTTCCTGGCAGCCGACCAATAATACCAGCACCAGAGCGCCGAGCAGCAGGGACAGTCTCTTCATGGATTCCTCCTCAAAGGGATGGGCGTGGGCGCATCGTGGTGCATAGAGCACCAAATCATGACAGAACATACGCATCCCAGCGAGGGAGGCCAAGGGGTTAATGCGTTATGCAGTTCAAAGTCCATCGGTTCGGTAGATGACCCCGGAGCGGTCTCCCTTCTATTTGATCTTGACAAGCCCCGGAGTTCGGAATAATTTCCGACCGTTGACAACCGTGCGGGAATAACTCAGTTGGTAGAGTGTCAGCTTCCCAAGCTGAACGTCGCGGGTTCGAGTCCCGTTTCCCGCTCCACCGAAACCCGGCGTAATTGCCGGGTTTTCTCGTTAACCACCACCACCAAAAAGGCACCTGGGTTACAGCACTACCCCTGGGTTACAGCACCTGGGTTACAGCAGTGGGTCGTAAACGGGCTTTTGAGGGGTGAAGAGCGGGTTCGAGTCCGTGCGCTACAGCGTGACTTCGACCTCAGGCCCCAGGACCCACGCTCCACCGTGCTCAATACCCACGGAGTCCCTCGCAGAGACCTGGAAGTGGTAGGTCTCGCCTGGCTGGAGCCCGGTGACCTCGTACTCGGTGACGTCTCCCTCGACGGTTTTGTTTGACTGGGGAACTCCGGTGTCGATGCAGAGACATTCGCCGTCCTGGAGGACCCGATACGACCGTACCTCCATGTTGTCGTAGGCGGGAGTCCAGGTTAGCAGGACGTTGGTGTCGCTGGTCGGCACCGGTGTCAGTACAGCGTCCAGAGGCCATGACACGGGGCACTTGTCCTCCCAGTACGTCGGGCACTCCGTCTTCACCTCTACGCTCGGGCCGTCAGTGCTCCAGTTCCCTGCGGCGTCCCCGGCCTGGATCTGGAACAGGTAGACCGTGTCGGGCTGGATCCCCTCTGGGAAGAAGCTCCACGGGTCATCGACACTCACCTCTCCCACTACCACTCCATCTTGGTAAATAGCGAAAGTCGTGACTCCGACGTTGTCAATCGCCGGTTGGTTTCCGTGCTCATACTGATGGCCCCACCTCAGTTGTGCCTGATTAGGGCCGACATTGCTGGCCTTCAGATAGACGAAGTCGGCCCACACAGGAGGTTCCTCGTCTGGCCCGGCGTCTGGGGCGGACTGGTCGAGGGTGTCCTGGGACACCAGTGGGCCATCCGTGGCTGCGTCCTCAGAGTTCGGGGTGTCGTTCCCGGTGGTACAGCCGGTGAAGACGATGACAGCACACAGCAGGAGATGGGAGAACCGGCTCATCTGGGGACCTCCTTTCGTTCCTTGTTTATCTTTCGCCAGTATCCAGATGATACGGAGCCGGTCTCACTCCGCTGCCAGCATGTTCATCAGGATCTGCTCGAACTGTTCTGGGTCGGCGCTGGGCACTGGGCAACAGGGGGAATCCAGCACCCCGTCCTCCACGAAGAACGGATAGATGACGTAGCTCTTCCCATCCTCCTCGTTGAAGCGGACGAACAGATACACCTCATCCCCCGGCTTCACCTGCCAAGGGGTGCAGGCGCTGAGGCTGATGTAGTTCACGTAGGTCACACCATCCACTATGAAGGGGATCGTGCATCCCAACGCTGGGTCGAAGTCGCCCTCATAGAGCGTGTCCGACGACTCCACCAGGACACGGGGGCAGGACTTCCTGGAGCGGACGGGTACTCCCGCCGCAGCCTGATTCCCGAACAGGATCTCTTCCTCGCCGAGGAGGAACTCCTGTTCGCTCCACACGAGCATGACCCCGTCCAGTTCGAAGTCCTCTGACACGTCGGTCACTTTCGCCTCGTCGATAAGCAGTACGTCGCCCACGATTCCGTGCAGCACCGCACAGCGCTCATCCCCCGTGACCACCTGAACCGGGCCCAGGAGGCTGTCGCACTGGAAGTGCATCCCAGCCTGACCCACCACGACGGGGTCGTTGGTGTACTCATCGGGGGTCAGGTGCCGGAGGACGGGGGAGGTCCCCGAGTCAACGCCTAGGGTTTCTGGGGCAGCAGCGTCCGGTGTGTCTCCCAAGGTGATCTCCGGGGAGGTGTCCGGCAGGATCTCCACTATTGCATCCAGGACTACCTCAGCCAGAGAGTCGGAGGCGTGATCAGTGTCGGTGTCCGGCCCGGTACAACTCCCGCAGCACCATAGCACTGGCAGCAACCAGGCGATTGTGAAGACTCTACGTGGCCTGTTCACGGCTCCTCCTCCTGCGACCCATTGATGTCCCCACTACCTTGCAGGATATACTCCTGCCCTGCTTTGGGCCAGTTCCGAAGGCTCTGGGAACCATCAACAGTCCCGCAAGGGTCAGGTGTTCGCCCCACGTCGCCCGAGCTTGATCCCTGTGGCCCGTTCTACGGCTGCCGGGGATCGTGGCCAGGCTTGGGCTGAGAACGGCGTCCACGGGGGATCGACTGTGCGGCTACCACGCTGGAACCGACATGCCGTAGGCTCGGTTCCCCTCAGCCTCCGGGCAGGAA
>CAYOTU010000216.1:0-6489 GCA_964406905.1 uncultured Myxococcales bacterium
GCCTGAAGGCACTCCCACAGAAACACACCACAATCGCGTCTGCCTTATCTGATCGGCATTGGGGCTAGAGCAATTCCCCGCTGAAGGTCAGGAATCCCTTGTTCATGTTGATCTCGAGGTTGCCCAGGGTGAGGGTGGTCCCTGGAGGAATGCCCGGTAGGAGGCCGCCGAGGTCGATCTCCGGGATCGGGAAGGAGCCCAGGGACAGGTTGGAGACCTGCTCCAGGATCAGCGGCACCAGGATATTTTCGATGAGTTCCTCGATGTCGAACATGCCCTCGAACGGACCGAGGCTCCCTTCGACGCTGAGGACCTGGGTGCCGATCTCGGTGATCCCCATTATGTTCAGTCCGATCTCCTGCCCCTGACCGAAGATCTCCGCCTCGGCTACAACTGACACGAAGAGCCCGAGCTTGAGCGGCGCGCCCATGATGTTGAAGCCCACGTCAAGGAAGAGGTCTCCCACTTCAAGGGCTACCTGGGTCTTCGCGTTGCAGTCATCGAGGATCGGCGGCAGCCAGAAGTCCGTAGCGACGTTCAGGTTCGTGATGCCGAAGCCGCCCAGGTCGATGTCCCCGAGGACTGAGCCGTCTATGACGAGCTGGAGCCCGCCGCCCCAGTACAGGGCGAAGAGCAGCTCGTTGACCATGTCGAGCTTTGCACCCACCTGGAACTTCTCAGCCGCGTCGAAGCTCGGGCTGCCGTAGTCGCCTACCTCGCAGCCGGCTCGCAGGAGGCTGCCCAGGATATCCCGATCGATGCCCTTGTCAGTCAGGAAGCCCGCGCCCAGGCCCAATTCACCGCCATCGTTGGTGAAGACCACGGTGGAGAGGAAGGTCGAGAAGTCCAGGGTGATGGGCTCCGTCTGGCCGGGCAGCGCAGGGATCGGGATTGGAAGATCCAGCGCGAAGTTCTGGAGCACCTGCTGGAGGAGCTGGGTGACCGTGGTCTCGATCAGGGGTTCGAGGAGGTCGAGGGCCAGGGGCAGCAGGAAGTTGAGGATTGGATCGATCAGGTAGTCCGACAGGATATCGTTGATCCCCGACACCAGATTGCTCAGGGGGATCTCCGGCAGTTGGAAGACCTCCTGGCCCTGGAACTCGACAGCGCCCAGGTCGATCATCATGTCCTGGAGGGGCTCAATGTTGATCCCCGCCAGATCGATGGAGAGGTTCGCCACCTCGATCTCCAGCTCTTCGCCGGCCGCCTTATAGATGTCGATGTCCGTGTCCAGGGAGAGGACGTCCACGTACGCGCCGAGCTGCGTCGTGATTCCCGGGTTGATCCCCGCCTGCAACAGGTCCTGGCCGCCAATGGTTGCTGACACGGTCAGCTCGAAGCCCAGGGTCAGGGCCAGAGAGAGGCCCACGCCGGGGTTGTCCGGGTCGCCCTCAAAGCCCAGGTACATGGCGATGCCGCCCTCCCGGGTGGAGATCGACACCGATGGATTGTTCATCACGATCTCGACGACCGAGGCCTGGATCACCAGGTCGCCGTTCAGCTCCACCTCGAAGCCCGCAATATTGGTCCCCCAGTTGAGGATTCCGGGGATCGTTGTGTCTAGGATCGGTACGTCGGAGCCCCCGAGTAGCCCTGCGATGTCGAGGTTGGCCAGGAGCACCTCGACGATAGTGGCCAGGTCGTCGATGTTTTCGGGGTCGTGGTCCCCGTCGTCCAGAAAGCCCTGGCCCAGGAAGATCAGGAGGGCCTGCTCGATCTGGACAGCGGCCATCTCCTGGGGTTCATAGTCGACCCACTCGGTCGAGTAGTAGTAGGACTGGACGACTTTGGACTTGTTGTTGTGCTGGTCAAAGGCCTCCACCGTGATGATGTTGATCCCGTGGAGGGAGTCCATGGGCAGGGAGAAGAAGCCGTCCGGCTCCAGATCCACGGATTCACTGTTGACCTTGACCGCCTTGATCTCGCTTACCGCGTCGTTGACCCGACCCTGCACCAGGATCCCGGCCTCGCCGTCCAGGGTGGCACCACGGGGTGGGAACTCAATCAGGATCTCAGGACCGGACTCGTCGCAGATGAGGGTGATGCTGTCGCTGATGTCCTCGTAGGGTGCATCCAGGGTGCCAGTGAACACGTAGGCGCCCTCGGCCAGGAAAGTCCAGACGTCTTCTCCTTCGTCCGCGACGCCGTCATCTGTGGGGCCTGCGATGGTGCCGCCGATGCCCTCGATGATATTGCCCAGCGCGTCGGTGGCCTCCAGGGTCAAGGTCACCTGGTCCTCGATAGCGAAGACCGGCTTATTCGGGGAGGGAATAAGCGCCACGCCCGCGATCTCCCCAGCCACCACTACCAGGTGGTCCGGAATCTGCTCCAGGTCGGGAAGGTCGGGCGCGGTGCAGGTTACGTCGTACTCCCCGGCTACGATGCCGGTGAGCTGGTTGCCCTGGAACTCGAGGCCGTCCTGGGGATCCGGTGCGGAGGGGATCTCGAGCAGGTTGCCGCCCGCGTCCTCCACGGTGCAGAAGCAAGGGACCGTGTCCCCGGCCGGGATCTCGTCTTCCTTGATGGTTGCCCGCACCGCCACGGGCTCGCCGGCCAGGACGGTCAGAGTTTCCGGGGTCTCGTCCTCGAAGGGGAGGCCTACCGTCCGGCAGGCCACATCGTAGGTGCCCACGAGGTCTCCGGTGAGGGTGTGCCCGTCCACGGTCACGCCCTCCTCCGGGGTAACGATCACTTCGGTGTCCCACTCCACTACTTCCGAGCCGGAGTTCATCACCGTGCAGGTGACCTTGGCCTCGCCGCCGGCCGTGATTTCGTCCGGATTCAGTAAGGTGGTGACCTTGCTGATACCGTTCTTGGTCACCGTGACGAGGGCCGGGGTATCATCCTGGATGGTCTGGTCCGGGAGCACACAGGTCACGGTATAGAGGCCTGGGTGCTGGGGGGTGACCATAGCTTTGTCCACGATGACGCCCATGCCCGGCTCCACGGTGAAGCCCGTGGCGGTCTTCAGGATCTTGCCCGACGTACCGGTCACCACGCATTCCACCTTGAACGATTCCCCGGCATTCAGGAAGTCCGGGTCCACCACGGTGTCCACCGTCGCGCCGGTGAGGTCCACCGCTGGATCGCCACCGCCGCAGCCGGTCCCGAGGGCCGCCAGTATCGCAAAGAGCAAGATGAATCGTTGTGTGCTCATGAATCCTCTCTTCAAATAAATCAAGACTTAATCAGATCGGAGCATACATGAGACAGGCCTGGAATCCAAACATGGACATCATCTTCTCCGCGTGCGAAGCTGCTCGCTGTGTGTTGTTGCTGTTGAGAGGACACTATGGCAGGGAGCAACTTGAGTCCCGAGGCCCGCAAGGTCCTCCTGGCCCGAATCCGGGAGGCCCTGAAGACCTGGCTTACGGTTAAGAAATTGCGGGATGATGACGTGGCAGAACTCCCTGCGGAGTTGCTGCGCCCTGCCGGGGCCTTTGTCACTTTGCACAAGCGAGGACGCCTGCGGGGCTGTATCGGGACCTTCCAGGCTGACGAGCCCCTGGCCGTGATCGCTGTGCGTATGGGTGTGGCCGCCGCTGTCCAGGACCCGCGATTCCCTCCCCTGACCGTACAGGAACTGAACGAGTGCGACATCGAGATCTCGGTTCTGTCTCCACCCCGGCCCATAGCGTCCCCCGACAAGATCGAGATCGGGACCCACGGGGTGCAACTCAGCAAGGGCATGCAGCGCGCAGTTTTCCTGCCCCAGGTTGCGCCGGAGCAGGGGTGGGACAGGGGTACGATGCTTGAACATCTCTGCCTCAAGGCCGGACTGCCGGCCCAAGCATGGCGCGGAGGCGGTGTTGACCTCGAAGTTTTCACTGCTGAGGTGTTCTCGGAATGAGCCGGATCCTCTCTATGGTATTCATACTCGCCATGTTTTCGGGGGGGTGCAGCCTGGTCCCGGAGATCACCGGGGTGTGGCGGACCCAGGAAGGGGTCACTGTGGCTTGGCCCGAGTTGGGCTTCGAGGGACGTTTGGAGCTGGTGATGGGCCAGTATGGCCATGACGTAGCGGGGATGCTCCGACTCTTCCAGGACGGCAAGGAGTTCAAGGACAACTACCTGTTCGAGTCCTGCCCATGTCTTTTTCTGGACGCGGCCAGCTTCGACGACTCCGCCCTGGTCTTTGACGTGACCCTCTGCGGCGACGACGCTGACGAGTGGTCCGGACGGTTCGAATGGAGTGAAGGAGACAACGACGAGTTCCTCAGCGGAGCGCTGGAGCCCCGGAATTCCGGAGGAGATGGTGTCGCCACCGCTGACTTCATTCTGGTGTTTTTCGGTGGTAAGAAGTTGATTAAAGAGGATGAATTGAATCAGGAATGTCCTGGAATGAACTGAAAGATCGGCCGCTGCGTTGGCTCCTTGTCGCGGCCGTAGCAGTAGCGGCCCTCACGCCGTCGCGATCGCTGTACGGCGGAGAGCCGGATCTTCGCAAGATCAAGCGAGTGGCGATCCTGCCCCTGCGCAACTTCGCCGGCAAACCCGCGTCCTTGTTTCAACCTGGCGTTTTAGACCCCCTTGAGGCCCACACCGTTGCGTTGCTGGAGACGATGGGGAAGGATCTCGGTGCGGAGGACCTCGTGGTGGTCTACCAGGGTGATGAGTTGAGAAGACGCATCGCGGTTGGCAAGGAATACGATGAACAGGTAGTGCTTGGGCTGGAGCGCCTCTCCCTGGGGCGGGACCACTTCCTGGCCCTCCGCCAGAAAGAGGCCGTCCACAACCTCTCCCGGGCCGCTGAGGTCCTGGAGCGGGTTTTCTATCAGGTCGTCGCTCCGCAGGAGGTCGCCGACGCGCTGGAGTTTTGGGGCGTTGCGTTGGTGGAGTCGGGCCTCCTGGGACGGGCCCACGTGGTCTTCCGGAGGATGTTCCACACCCAACCGGGGCGTCGCTTCGCATCGGGTTATCATCCAGCGCCCGTGGAGAAGGCCCTGGAGGCGGCCTACCGGGACCTGACGACCTCCGTGGAGCGAGCAGCGCCCTTTATCCTGGGAGAGACGACCTCGACCTTTCTCAGGAAGCACAAGCTCGACGCGCTGCTGCATCCGGTGCTGGTGCGACGCGAGGGTGCTGTGTACCTGGAGATTTACGCGTACGAGGCCCCTCACGGGTATATGCAATGGCGGGATTCCGTCATCCTGGACGGTACGGACGCCGACGATGAGCGGGTGAACCGTATGGGATCGCGGTGGTTGGCCTGTACGCCGTTCAAGACCCGAAAGATAGCCGCGGATCGACCCCGCAAGACCCAACTCGCTGCCCACTTCGCGCACGAAGTCTTCATCAGGGTCCCCACTCGATCCATCCAGAACGAGCTCGGGGTGTCCATCGACTGGTTCCAGCGCCTCACCCCGTTCCTGGATCTGGTGGTCCGCATCGACATGCTCAACGTGCTGCCGGACCGCTTCGACGACATCCAGACGGGCTACAGCACGGTTCGCGGGACCGTGGGGCCCCTGTTCTCCTGGTCGAACCGGTACTGGTTCGTCTACGGCGGTGTGGGCCTGGCCGCGCAGTACATTGGGCGCTTTGAGAAGACATCTTCGCCGGACTGCAAGTTCTGGGCAGAGGGATCTGAGGCCTACGCCGAGCGATGCCACGCTTCGGACCGCGATGTCTTTCCGCCGGATCTCCTGATCGGTGCGAACGCCATGTTCGGGGCGCGGCTCTACGCCACCCCCGGATTTTTCCTCTCACTGTCCACGTCCCTGGCGATGTTTGTTTATCCTTTCGACCGCTCCATCGACATGAATTTTCCCTTCACATCCCTTGTCGGTGCCGGCACCTGCTTTTGAGGAGGTCTGAGATGCAGAGAACATGGTGGCTGTGGATTCTGGCTATGGTCCTCGCCGCGCCTGTAGCGGCGGACGCTGGCGAGAACGTCAAGGAGCCCGCTACGGGGATTTCTTTCTCCGTTGAGGATGGGGGCTACGCACTCCTGGGAGTCGGAGTACGAAAGAAGCTCGTGTTCAATATCTACGCGGCCGCGCTCTACGTAAAGGTCCCCGACGCGTTGGAGCCTCTCCGCGAAGGAAAGACCCCTTACGCTCCGATCATCTATGGTGCGTTCCCTCGCAAGATGATCATGCACTTCGTCCGAAACGTCCCGGGTGCGAAGGCGAAGGAGACCTTCCGGAGCAACCTTGATCGGGTCATGACCGCCGCGGAGCGCGGGCAATGCGTCGAGGACCGTAAGCGCTACCTCAAGTCCATGGGCGGGGACATCAAGAAGGGACAGCGCTTTGTTCTGGACTACAGGAACAATCGGATCCGAGCCTGGCTGGGGAAGAAGATGATCTACGAGACCAGCAACCGTGTGCTGATTAGGGGTATCTTCCGGATCTGGTATGGTCCCGAGCCCCTTTCAGACGATCTTAAGCAGGGCCTGGTGTCGAGGCTGGACTCGGTCATACAGTGACGCCTGGACCTCAGGGTTCGTTGCCGGCTGCGGGGCGAGGCAGCCCTGACCGGGCCAGC
>CAYOTU010000217.1:0-6427 GCA_964406905.1 uncultured Myxococcales bacterium
TATCTTGCCGTCCAGTGGACAGTGGATCCTGTGGTAGTCAGCGGGGCTCAGATAAATCACCGCGTACCAGCCAGCGGCGAAGCCCGCGGCTGCCGCGTCACCGCCAAGGAAATCGGCCACCGAATAAGCATAGCCCTTGACCTGCTCGAACCGCCCCTCCTCAAGGCGGCCCAGGGTCTGAACCATACCGTCCACAGGGCTGACCACAGCGTCCGGATCCCGATCTATGGGACGGACGCCGGGCCGCAGCCGACGGGTGAAAAACTCTGCGAAGCTCCGATAGGCCTCAATCGGTGAGGCTACCTCGTCGAGATTAAGCCCATAGTGGCGGGCATAGGCTTTGATCATGGTGCGGAGAATCGGCCCCGGGAGGCGCCGATGTGTCAGATCCCCCATGAGCCGCGAACCCAGATTTGTCCCCGGGGGTGATGCGAACCATGGCGGCAGAAAAGGCCCGCGGTTCATAACGAGAGGTCCTCGGGCAGGCGTACCAGGGCCGAGTACTCGGCCAGGCTCTGATTAACCCCTTCCCGGGTCAGGTCGGCAAGGTGGTAGGGGCCGCGTCCACGACAGCAAGCCCCCGCTATGACGGTCCCCATGGCCACCGCCCGACGGATCCCCTCGTGGCTCGTGTTACCAGATGCGCAGATCACAGCCATCATCCCTCCGGCGAAAGAGTCCCCCGCACCCGTGGGGTCCTGGACATCAGCCAGGACAAGGGCCGGCGAGGCAAAGACGTCATCGCCGCAGAAGACGATTGCACCGAACTCACCCCGCTTGATGATCACCGTCCCAGGCCCCATCTCCTGGATCCGACGACCAGCGGAGGCCATGTTCTGCTCCCCGGTGAGGAGGGACGCCTCTGAATCGTTGATTACCAGCGCGTCGACCCGTGGAAGGAGACGATCCAGGGCCTCCCGCTTGCCCTCGATCCAAAAATTCATGGTGTCGCAGCCCACCCAGCGGGGACGCTCCATCTGGTCCAATACTGATATCTGGAGATTGGGATCGATATTGCCCAGAAAAAGGTATGGAGCAGCGCGCCAGGCCTCGGGTATCTCGGGGACGAAGTCAGCGAAGACCCCCAACTCCGTGAACAGGGTCTCCCGCTCCTTGAGGTGCGCGTCGTAGCGCCCGCCCCAGCGGAAGGTAGCACCCGGCGCGGTCCGAAGCCCCGTCAGGTCCACATCGTGCCCCTCCAGGAGTGCCCGATCGGCCAACGCGAAGTCCTCCCCAACGACACCAACGACCCCGGGATTTGCACCGAGACGGGACGCGAGTGACATGTACACAGCGGATCCGCCGAGTTGGGTCTCTGCCAGCCTGTCACAGGTCTCGACCACGTCATAGGCCAGGGATCCCACTATGATCAGATCTACGGACATCGTACTCAACCTCCAAAGGAACTATTCCATTGTCAGGCCCAGGATCGGCCCGAGGCGCTCCCGGGCCTCGATGGAAATCTGGTCGCTGGGCGTAATCAGCGCGGCCTGAGGCGCAGCCTGGCAATCGCAATCGGGTCGCGCTGCCTCCAAGTCAAGGCAGAGCGTTACCACAGCGGCGCGAGCAGCGATGGCGTTACGCTTCATCACTTCGAGGACCGCCTCTACCGTGACAGCGTCTTCGGACTCGTGCCAGCAATCATAGTCCGTGGCCAAGGCAAGGGTAGCGTAGCAGATGCCCGCCTCTCGGGCGAGCTTGGCCTCGGGGACTGCGGTCATGCCCACGAGGGTCCCGCCCCAAGCGCGGTAGAGGTTGGACTCTGCACGGGTGCTGAAGGCCGGACCCTCCATGCAGACGAGGGTGCCGCCGGAATGTACCGTGGCCCCCGCAACGGTGGCAGCGGTAACGACCCGCGCCCTGAGGTCAGGGCAGTAAGGATCGCCGAAGGCTACATGGGCGACGACACCCCCTTCGAAGAAAGTCGATGCGCGGATGCCTTTCGTGCGGTCGATGATCTGTGCGGGCACGATAAGGTGCCCGGGGACCACCTCCTCCACGAGACTGCCCACCGCGCTCACCGCGACCAGCCGTGTCACCCCCGCTGCCTTGAGAGCCCATATGTTTGCCCGATAGGGCACCTCCGAAGGGTTGAGACGGTGCCCTGTTCCGTGTCGAGTCAGGAAGTGGACCTCCTGTTCCCCAATTCTCCCGGACAGCAGCGGCGACGAGGGCGCGCCGTAGGGGGTCTCAACCACGCGCTCCGTGACATCCTCCAGTTCAGGAAAACGGTAGGTACCGCTTCCGCCGATGACCCCCAGCACGGTACCTGGCATTATACCCTCCATGGTGCTTGACCGCGGGTGACTCTACCGGATCCAATCCGGCAAGACAAGCCTCTGACTCGTGTTCATCAGACCAGTTGACAACCCTGAGCCCGGACGGTAGGTTCGCCTCCTCATTGAATATGGAGAACCTCAATGGTCATCAATTTTGCAATCACCAGCCTTGAGGCGTCACGGGATGAAGCCATGATCACGGTCCTGGGCGTCCAGAATCGCCCCGGAATCGCTTCCCGCCTCTTCGGCGCGTTGGCCGAGTCTGATATCCCCTTGAACACCATCGTGCAGAACTCCCCGGACGCTGGGTTCACGAACATCACGTTCACTGTACGCCGGGAGAAGTTCTCAGCCGCGGTGGATGTCTGCCGGTCCCATCTAGCAGAGCTTGCAGAAGGGCTGATCCCTGAAGAGCGCGTCGGCAGACTCACTGTGGTGGGTCAGAACTTCGAGGCCTCCTCGGGCGTAGCCGCCTCCTTTTTCGAGACCCTGGGCCAGGCCAACATCAACATCCTGGCGATTAACGCCAACGCATTGGCCCTGTCAGTGCTGATCCGTGAAGACCAGCTCGAGCAGGCAGCCCGTGTCATGCGTCGTCGGTTCGATCTTCAGGACGAATCCCCAAAAGATGAATGATGTCCTACACCCCGTCCGCTGGTGCTACCTTCTGCCTCTTCTCCTGATCCTGTCCTGCCGCGGTGGCCTCCCCTCGCACGAACACCCTGAGGGAGAGGACATCTGTCTGACCTTCTCGTCCGAGACCACGCCTGCTTGGTCAGCGTGCCTCTCAAACCCTGCGGCCTTCGTCCCCGAGGCCTTGGAGCGAATGGACCTGGAGCGGTGCAATGAGGCATGGAGCGGGCTGAGCGACGACTCGCGCGCGGCCCTGGTAGCGTCGGGTCGGATCCACGTGGAGGAGGACTGCACGTTCACCCCAGGCCCGGGTCAACCCGCCGCGGCTGCGCTCCTCTCCACCGGACAGCGCGTGGACTTGAACATCGCTACAGCAGACGACCTTACAGCGCTCCACGGAATCGGTCCCGCCCTGGCCCACCGAATCCTGTCCTCCCGGGAAACCGAGGGGCCGTTCTGTGGCGTAGACGCTCTCACGCGGGTCCACGGCATCGGGCCGAAGACCATGGAGCGACTGCGCCCTCACCTGACAGCGAGCTGTCCGTAGAGATTCGGTCGACACCTGCGCCCTTTGGGCTTGGTCCCGGTTCGGATTTGTTCGGGTTACTTTTCGATAAGTTCGAGGAGGACGCCGCTCTTCGTGTCCCTTGGGTGGGCAAAGATGATGGGGAATCCTTCAGCACCAATCTGTGGCTCCTCGGAGAGGAGGCGGACGCCCTGGCGCCGCAGGCGGTGGGTGTCCACCGTCATGTCGTCCGTCGCCAGGGCCATGTGGTGAATCCCGGGGCCGCGCTTATCGAGGAACTTCGAAATCTCGGATCCATCGCCCATCGGAGCAAGGAGTTCGAGGAGGACCTCACCGATCTTGAAGAACGCTATTTTAAGACCGCGGCTCGGGATCTCCTCGACGGTCTGCAAGACCAAGCCGAGGCGATCGCGATAGAACACGATCGCCTCGTCCAGATCCTCGACCGCTATGCCAATGTGGTCGATCCTCTTGAGCATTCTAGAATCCGCCCATGCCGCCCATGCCGCCCATGCCGCCCATGCCGCCCATGTCGGGCATGCCGCCAGCAGCGCCAGCCTCTTCCTTAGGCTTATCGACGATGGCGCACTGGGTGGTGATCATGAGGCCGGCCACGGAGGCCGCATTCTGGAGCGCTGATCTCGTGACCTTGGTGGGATCGATGATCCCGGCCTCGAGCATGTCCTCGTAGACGTTAGTGAGCGCGTTGAACCCGAAGGAGCCCTCGCCGTCACGCACCTTGTTGACCACGATGCTGCCTTCGAAGCCCGCGTTGTTCGCGATCCAACGGATGGGCTCTTCGAGGGCCCGGCGCACGATCTGCACGCCCACGACGTTCGCGCCTTCGAGGGTGTCGGCGAGCGTCTCAACGGCCTTGATGCAACGCACGAGCGCCACGCCGCCGCCGGGGACGATGCCTTCCTCCACCGCTGCGCGGGTCGCGTTGAGCGCGTCCTCCACGCGGGCCTTCTTCTCCTTCATCTCGGTCTCGGTGGCCGCGCCGACGTTGATCACCGCCACGCCGCCCACGAGCTTGGCCAAGCGCTCCTGGAGCTTCTCCCTGTCGTAGTCGCTGCTGGTGTCATCCACCTGCCGGCGGATCTGAGCGACGCGGCCCTTGATGGCCTCGACATCGCCTGCGCCATCCACCACTGTGGTGTCGTCCTTGTTCACCACGATGCGCTTCGCTGTGCCCAGGTCCTGGAGGGTGACCTTCTCGAGCTTGAGACCCACATCCTCGGAGATGACCTGGCCGCCGGTGAGGACCGCGATGTCATCGAGCATGGCCTTGCGGCGGTCACCGAAGCCCGGCGCCTTGACCGCGCAAATCTTCAGGGTGCCGCGCAGCTTGTTCACCACCAGGGTGGCCAGAGCCTCACCCTCGATGTCCTCCGCGATGATGATCAGGGGACGATCCGTCCGCGCGAGCTGCTCCAGGAGGGGCAGCATGTCCTTCATGCTGGAGATCTTCTTCTCGTGGAGCAGGACATAAGGATCGTCGAGGATCGATTCCATTCGCTCCGGATCGGTGACGAAGTAGGGGGAGAGGTAGCCCCGGTCGAACTGCATACCCTCGACGACCTCCAGGGAGGTCTCCAGGGTCTTGGCCTCTTCGACCGTGATGACGCCTTCCTTGCCGACCTTGTCCATCGCCTCGGCGATGATCTTCCCGATCTCCTCGTCGTTGTTCGCTGAGATCGTCCCGATCTGCGCGATCTCCTTGTGGTCGCGCGTCGGCTTCGACATCTTTTCAAGTTCGTTGACGACCAGTTTGACCGCCTTGTCGACGCCGCGCTTGATGCCCATGGGATCGTGGCCCGCGGAAACCATCTTAGTCCCCTCGCGGAAAATCGCCTGGGCCAGTACCGTCGCGGTGGTGGTGCCGTCACCGGCCACGTCCGAGGTCTTGGAGGCAACCTCACGCACCATCTGCGCGCCGAGATTCTCGAACTTATCGTCGAGCTCGATCTCCTTGGCCACGGTCACGCCGTCTTTTGTAACGGTGGGCGAGCCGAATGTTTTCTCAATGACCACGTTGCGGCCCTTGGGGCCCAGGGTGGCTCTGACAGCGGTTGCCAGAATGTTCACGCCGCCCAGCAGTTTGTTGCGTGCGACCTCATCGAACAGGATATCCTTAGCCATGGTGTAACCTCCTTCAGTCCTCAATGATTGCGAGGATGTCCTCTTCGCGCATGATGAGCAGCTCTTCGCCGTCGACTTTCACGTCTGTGCCGCCGTACCGGCTGAACAGCACCTTGTCGCCGACCTTGACATCCATGGCGGCGCGCTCGCCCTTGTCATTCTTCTTGCCCTGCCCCACAGCGATGATCTTGCCCTGGACCGGCTTCTCTTTGGCCGTGTCGGGGATGATGATCCCACCCGCGGTCTTCTCCTCGCTGTCGAGGCGCTTGACCAGGATTCTGTCATGCAACGGCGTAAACTTCATCTCTCTCTCCTCCTTCAAATGCATCTTTGTCAGACGATCAAAACTACACTTCAGGTCCCGGAGGACCAATTCAGAGACAAGATAATCCGGGTAGCGGTGCGTGCAACTCGCCACCGCATCTTTTTTTCAGTCGTAGAGAATCCGGTGCAATGCGGGGTTCAGGTCGCTGAGTTCTCGGCGGGGATCACGGAGGCGGTGGACGTTGTGTGGATAAATGATCGGGACGTTGGTCTTCTTCAGGTAGTAGTGGGGCGCCTTGAACTCGGGGCGCACCGTCCAGGTTGACTGATCGTCGGGATCCCAGTAGAGGGACGCCACGCGCACGCGCTCGTTGCTGAGGTTGCGGCGCAGGACCTCCTTGAGGTGAAACACCACCTGGTTCACCGCCTGCCCGGCGCGAAAGGTCGAGTCCAGGATCAGAATCCTGTCGTCTCGATTGATCCGCGCCTCCAGGTACTCCAAGCCCTGGATATCGGTTCGGAAGCTCTGCTGAGTCGGATATGTGTTAACGCTGATGTGGTCGGGCAGCCGCCGGTGACCGCC
>CAYOTU010000218.1:0-6400 GCA_964406905.1 uncultured Myxococcales bacterium
GGAGTCCGCGTACGCGTGGGGACCTGTGACCCATGTGGAGTTTGTACGAGGAGCACTCCAGGCAGCCTCTCCTGCCCTTTCTTTCGTTACTGCTTCCGGGATAGAGGTATTCTGGGCCCTGTTTTACGGATCGTTGGCCCCGGATCTGTTCCTCGCAAAAAACCGCCAGCCCTTACCGCTGCACACCCACAACTGGGATCGGGCATTCGGGATGCTGGACGCTGCCGAGACAGACGAGGAGCGGGCCTTCAGCCTGGGCTACCTCACCCACCTGGCCGCGGACGTCGTGGCCCACAATGTCTTTGTCCCCTACAAACTCGTGGAGGTCCCCTTCAACACCCGGCGGCAGCACGCGTACTGGGAGTTCCGCTTCGAGACCGCACAACCCAAGGAAGCCTGGGAGATGACCGAGGCCCTCAAGGTCATGGACTTCTCCCACCTCAACCTGTTCCTTGAGAAACACCAACGGCCCACGATGTTACCTTTCTTCACCAACCTGGTCATGACCCGGTCCTTAGGTCGCGTGGCCACGGGAAAAACGGGCCGACGCATCCTCGATCGGATGGAGCGCCGCTCCGAGGTGGTGGTGGCCCCCCTGGAGGCGGATCTCTTCAGGGACCTCTGTCTTCAGATGGTCATCGACATCCTTGAGCATGGACGCGACGGCAAAGCCAGCCGGCTCGATCCCCGGGGCCTCGATCGAATCCGTCATGCGAAGACCCTGACTGCGTCGTTACGGCGTCTCTGCAGACGCGGCTTCGGCGAGCAGTTGCACTATCGAAACCTGGCCGAGGACACCGCACGAAATTTCCGGACCTCGCTCCTGAAGGATTTCATAGAAGGAGGTTGATCAAGGTTGTCCAGGATGAATCCTGGCCCCACTGACCTCACTGGCCCCGCTAGCCTTCGGCTTGCTTTTCCTCCCGGATCTTTTGGAGTTCGCCCAGGAACGCGTCCAGTTCCCGCGCAAGCCCTGCCGTTTCGTGGAGGAGAATGATCGGGCGACCGCCCTTCTTCATCACGGTCCGTGCCAGGGCACGCGCCCGGCGGGACGAAATCCCCGGCGGCCAGGTCTCGGAATCCACGGTCCAGGGCACCGAGGCCCGCAGGCCTGCATCAACGAAGGCCTCCCGGAGCCAGGGCTGCCGAACGCCCATGCCGCCGGGAGAACGGGCCCAGACCAGTGGATAGGGATATCCCATGGCCAGTTCCAGGACCGCCCGGAAAAGGCGGATATCGTCCACCACCTGGGGAGGACGCCAAGCCTGCAGATGGCGTAGATAGGTGGTGTCGTGATCCATGCTGTGGTAGCCGACAGCGTGGCCCTCCATGACCAACCGGCAAAGCAGGTCCCGGAGCCTGTCCGAATCCTTGAGCCACTCGACCATAATGTTGGAACCGATGAAGAAAAACGTCGCCCGCACCTCGTGGTGCTTGAGCACGTCGAGAATCTGCACAAGGCGGGCGGGCCGCGGCCCGTCATCGATCGTGATCTCCATGGTCTCGGGGAACCAATCAGGCTGCCGGAAGGCCGGGTCGAAACGGTCGAAGTCGATGGGCAGGTTCGCCCCACCCCAGCCCTTCTCAAGATCTCGCCAGAGAGTACGATGCACCCGGGACTTGACAGGCGCCCCCACTATGGAGAAGACATCCCAACGCTGCCCCACGGGGAGGACCTGCTGTGCCAGGTCCTCGGTGATCTGCGCGAACTCGGCCATGGACGGTTCGCCGTCCCAGAGGGCGAACCGGTTGGAGAGGGCGACCAGGCTGTCCACCAGATCCCGTGTATCGAACCGCGGCGACACAGCGGGAACGGGAAAGGGTGCGCTCCGCTCACGATCAACGAGCTCAGCCTCGTTGGCCGCCCGGTAAATCTCCGGGGCCTGATGCCGGGCCCGGTGGACACAGGCGCCATCTATGGACTCCAGAAGGTCGAGGACCCGGGCTGCAGGCGCGTCGCCCCGGGCTCGGGTCTCTTTGAGTCGACGGAGAAGCACGGTGCATCCGCCCTCCCCCGCACGGCTGAGCCCCCACACCATGAGGCGTGCCCGATGGCGGACATCCTCTGTCCATGACTCGCCGTCCAGATCTGCGGCGAGGGTCTGGCGCAGCTCCCGGTTAATCGCGCCGGCGCGCCACCCGGAGAGGCGTCCCCCAAGCAACGCGGTGGCGGTGAGACGGACCAGGGGGTACCGGGTCACCAAACGCACAAAACGCAGGTAGTTTTCCCCTAGTCGGTTCCCCAGACGATCGATCGCCAGGACCAGCCCCACCCCACCTATCTCCCCACCGCGTCCCTCTAGAAGAGTCTGGACCATAAGACTGTGAGAGAAATGATCCCGCCACGCTGCCAGGATCAATGCTGCGACCACGATGACCTCCGGCTCCTCGGAGGTGCGGAGCTGTTCCCTGAGGACCGGTGCGGCCTCGGTGCTGCCCATGGCGACTAACGCCAGCATGCAGCTCACCGCTTCGGGCCCAGTCTCGCTCGCGCAATGGGTGAGGAAGGGGACGGCCCCCCGGAAACCCAGAACAGCGAAGACACGGGCCATTTCAGTACGCTCCGCCCCCGAGGCGTCGTCCCAGACCCCCAGAAGATGATCCAGGGTGGGCAGCACCACCGGATCTGTGCCCTTCCAGATCAACGACATTGGCATCGCCATGGTCTCGGCGCCCTTCCGGGGCTCCGCTGCCTCGCCGACCGAGCCTCCGACAAGGACCAATAACAAGACCCAGGCCGGCACCTCCGTCGTCCATCCCCTCCGTAATGCTCCGTTCACTAGATAGATCCTCAAAAGTCTATTCATGATCCCCTCGTCAGGGATCCCCTCAGTTCCATAAAAGATGATAGGGGTCATCGCTACGATGGCAAAATTTGGCCACCACGAGAATCAGAAAAAAAACCGCTTGACAGGCTCCTCCCTTTCGCAGAATGTTGGTTGCCAGGTAATCAGAGATTGAAGACAAGATCGAGATACCTTTTTTCAAGGAGGACGACGATGAAAAAGATGATGATGGTTTTTGTGGCAGTGGCCTTCCTCTTCGCCATCGGCTGTGGTGATTCTGGAGAGAAGCTCTGGACCAAGGCTTGCGACCACTCCATTGAGCTCATGAAGACGACCGACGGCATGAAGGACATGCCGAAGGACCAGCTTGACAAGGTCCTCGAAGGCGCGCAGAAAGAGTGCCTCGAGGGGTTCAAGAAGGTCGGTGGCACGGAAGCCGATGATGCGGCCAAGTGCATGCTGAAGATCGACAAGTTCGACGCCAAGAAGTTCGCCGACTGCGCGCCCAAGAAAAAGGACGAAAAGAAGGACGAAAAGAAGTAGTTCGCTGCTTCTGTTTTTCGGCTTCCGTTACGTTCGCTGTTCTTTCTCCGTGCTCGATTTTTATAAATATCCCGTGAGGTGCGTCCAATGAGGTGCCCTGATCTCATCATGGCGCTGGTTCTCCTGTCGATCCTCGCCGCGTGCCGTAACGACGATGTCGATGGTGCATTCCCGGAGCAGCGGCAGAACCCGATCGCTGAGGCCGCAACTCCCCTCCCCCGCTGCAGCAGCGAACCCGAAGATCCTTGGGCTCGCTACGTCTCCCTCCGCCGGGAGATCCACGCGCTGCTAAGAAAAGGCCTCCCGAGGCCAACAGAGACCCGACGTAAGGGCGAGGCCTGGTATGCTAACCACGAGGAGGAGATCAGGACAACCTGCCGACGAATGACAGCCCTGGCCGATGTGCCCGAAGCGGAGGAGCGCATCGTTGTGTACACGACCTACCTCCGCACCGAGGGTCAGCGCACCGTGGAGAAGCTCGTAGTGGCGATCCCCGCTGTGGTCTCTGACCCCGGGGATACTCGGAGCCTCTTCGACCTGATGACTCGCTTTGACAAAATCTGCGCAGACGCCAGCCCCAATCTGTAGAGAACTGAAAACTGAACAAGCCCGTTACCTTGCGGAATCCCCACGCGGGTGTATCTTGGACATTGAGGAGGGCCGAGTTGAAGATCCCAGGCCTCGATATCATCACCCAGGGGCACGTTCGTCGAGGCTTGGTCTGGGCCCTGACCTTTGTATTGGTGTTCACCGCCGTCTGGGTGGTCATCGGTACGGTCGACTTCCGGAACGAGGGCATCGTAAAGGACCGCTTGGTTGAGACCCATGCCCGAGCCCAGGCCCTGGCCAGCGAGAACGCTATCCTCCGTCTCCGAATTCTTGAGCTGCGCCTCGGCACCCGAGAGGCCGAGCGCGCCGCCCGTGAGGAGCACGGTCTCGTCCGCCCCGATGAAGTCCTCTACGTCTTCGAAGATCATCAATAGCGACCCATAATTCAATTTCTGTCGAAGCCCCACCTGTTTTTTTGTTTGGGCTCCGTCTGCATCTAGAATCGTTCCCATGAAGAGGACGACAAATACGCGTCGATTCCGTGCCTGGCGGCGCCGCCTCGATCGCTTGGCAGATGGCCTGAACCACAAGGTCCTCGTCGTCGTCCTCCTGCTGTGGGGGATCGGTGCGTTGCGCTTCGTGACCGGGGGCTGGGACGCTGTCTGGGTCGGCCTGATCTTTTTCGTCCTGATAGCCGCGGGAGTCCTCGGGATCCGTACGTGGAGCCTCCCGGTGCTTGGGTCCCTGATCGCACAGCGTACCCTCTTCGCCAACTGGCGCGAGCAGAGCCTGTTCAGCGTCGTCGGCGAGTTGGCTATCCAGGCGCTCATGGCCTTTGGCGCGCCCCTCCTGGGGCAGCTCAACTCCCGCCAACTCCACCGGGCACGTCGTGATGAGGACCGAGTCCGGACCGCGGCCCGGGGCCGCTTCGAAGATGACGGCACAACGGGGCTCTCAAAGCCCCTCGATCCTGAAACAGCATTCCAGCGTGCGGAGCGCTCCAGCCAGGCCATCGTCCAGCTCCTGAAGCAGTCCCTCCGCTGCCAGACGGCCATCTTCGCCTGGACCGATGAGGCTGGAGGCCACCTCACGATCGGAGCCATAGCGTCTGATACGTCCGATGCGTTGCGCGTGGGCGGCTTCTCCATAGACGGCGGCCGCTTCGCTGCGGCGCAGAAGAGCGCGTCTCCCCTCGTGCTGCGCTACGGAGAGGGCGTCCCGCTGCCCCCATACTACAACGACGACGCGAAGCTCCGGGTCTCTGTCGCCATGGCGATCCCGGTCTTCATGCACCGGCGCCTCCTTGGAATCTTCTTCCTTGATCGATCCGAGGCGGTCCCCTTCTACCTGCCCGACTCCACGCTGGCAGATCGTGCGCGGCAAGTGATCTCTGAGTTCGCCGAGGTCTCCAAGGAGTTGCTCCTGGCGAACCACACGATAGCGCGCCTGTCGAGCCTCAACGACGCGGCCACTGCGGTGAACCGCGCTCGAAGCTTCGAGGAAGTCTACCGGGCTATCGTCACGGCGTCCGTGGCCCTCACGGGCTTCCGCCATGCAGTCCTATCCCATCGCATGGCCGAGGACGGTCCCTTCGAGGTGGTCGCTGTCACCGCACCCGAGCTTGTAGCGCTCCTCGGAACCCGCCACGACGAACGGGACGGCCTCTGCGGAATGGCTCTGACCGCGGGTGGGCCGTTCCCGCCTCAGATCCCCACACGCGTCGCCACTTCAGTGCCGCCCTTCGGGGAAGGGACGGACCTCGAACTTGGTCAGGACGAGAACCACCTGATGCTGCCGATCACGGTGCAGGACCGCCCCGTGGCGTTCCTCCTCATGGCTGGGGGCGAGATACCAGACAGGAGCCAGGTGGAGGTGCTCAAGCTCCTGGGAAACCTGGCCGGCACCTCCCTGGTCAACGCAGAGTCCAACAAGGACCTCGAGCGCCTCGCCACCACCGACCCCCTCACGGGCCTCGCTAATCAGCGCCAGCTCCGGGCACGCCTGGGGGAGATCAAGGCCCGTCACGACCGCGGAGGCAAGGCATTCAGTCTCCTCTTCCTGGACATCGATCACTTCAAACGGGTTAACGACAACTACGGTCACCCGGCGGGGGACGAGATCCTGCGCCGGGTGGCCAGGGCCCTGTCCGAGAGCATCCGCAAGGTGGATCTCGCCTCGCGCTACGGCGGCGAGGAGTTCGCTGTCCTCCTGGAGGACACGGACAAGAGCGGCGCACTGGTCATGGGAGAGAGAATCCGGGAGGCCGTGGCCACTATTGATCTCGGTGACATGGGCATCGCCACCCCGGTCACCGTGTCCGTGGGCATAGCATCGGTCCCTGCCGACTGTGCGGACACCGACGCGCTGATCGCCACCTCGGACGCAGCCCTATACCGCGCCAAGCGTGAAGGGCGAAACCGTTGCATCCAGGCTGCCTGAAGATGCTCGTTTGGGAGAGAATTACTCGCTTAGAGGGTGTTCCCATATTAACTCCGTAGCGAGGGCAATCGGATCGATATTTA
>CAYOTU010000219.1:0-6379 GCA_964406905.1 uncultured Myxococcales bacterium
AGCGAAGATAGCGATCAAAGGCTTCTTCTAGCGACTTGACCCCGCGCGGGTGCCCGGTAGAATGATAACTCACGGTTTCTGTATAGGGGTTCATCTATGACCACCAACACCCTAAGGGTCCGCCTCGCCATAGCAATGCTCCTTTCCATCGTCGTCGCCTGTGGCGACGATGGAGACGGCGAGGATGGCAGCCAGGACGACAGCATCGTCTTCAACCCGGCTGACACCGTAGGCGGGGACACAGCGGGGACGCCAGGGGTCGACACGCCCTTCACCCCCGACCCGGATACCTCCGGGGGAGATCCGGATGTGGAGCCCTCCGTGGAGGCACCCCACTACCCGTCCACGGAGCTTGGGATCCGGATCCTGGGCCCCGCTGCGACGGAGGGTGCGGAGGTCCTGGGCGCGGCGATCTCGGTCACCGGCGTTGTTATGGGACTCCCCGACTCGATTACATGGTCATCGGATAAGGGCGGCGGGGGCGAGGCCAATGACACGCCCTTCTGGCAGACCGGCAAGGTGGACCTGGTCCCGGGCGACAACATGATCACCGTCACAGCGACCAAGGGCGACGAGGTAGTCGAAGATCACATCCGCATCACCTACAACCCCGGATTCCTTTTCGACGCGGACCTCCGAGTCATCCCCGGCGGGCTCTTCGTCGGCCAGAACGTAACGCTCCGTTTTGCCATGCTCATGGGCAGCTACACCAACTTCGACCCGAACAGCCTTATCCTCTGCCAGTGCACCTCTCAGGGCCAGTGCACCCAGGACCTGCACCAGCTCATGGACGACGGCGAGGTGGGCTCCTCCGGGGACGAGGTCCCGGAGGACGGGGTCTTCTCCTGGAAGGAAGCCTATACCCCCAACATAACGGGTTCGCTCTGCTTCCGGGCGCGGACCATGGTCACCGTCGGCGATCAGAGCTACACCGCTTACACACCGGTGCAATGCGTAGACGTGGTGGAGCACTTTACCCCGGCTGAGTGCCAGGCGGCCCGGGGAGTACAGCAGGCAGCGAAGGCCGTCTTCGACGGAGCGTTGGCACAAGCGGGACGCGCAGCAGCGCTCCAGGCCACACTCGACAACATCAAGGGCGATCCCCAGGTGGTGGACGCGGGGCTCAGCCCCGGAGGCCATGCGATCTGGATTCTCTTCCAGAGCGGCGTCCTGGGCGCGGCCTCCTTCCCGCCCGACGGCATCCGGGGCGGCGGGGCCCCAGAGTGGGCCGGCTATGCGACCATCGAGGCCCCCGCGGACGGAGGGATCCTGATCGAGTCCAAGCGCTCTACGATCCTCTCACCCTATCATTCGGAGTTCGGCGACAAAGACGAGGGTGCGTTCATCTACAACGTCCTGAATTTTTCCGAATGCCCTCCCTTCGTCATCGATGGTCCGTACTACGACGGCGAGGCCAAGCTCAACCAGTGGCGGAGCCTGACAGACTACGGGGTTATCGCCATTGCGACCCACGGAGAGGCACTCTTCGGCGACCTCGCCACCGCCACAAAGGCCGCGTTCGGCTGGCGTCATTCTGGGAACCAGGAGGTCCTTTGGACCGGGGAGGACGTGAACTGCGATCTCCTCTACCAGGGAAGCGCGGCCTGCGACGGCCCCGGCTCCTGCCCCGCTGGCTCTGAATGCGTGATCACCGAATCCCAAGGAACGGACGTCAGCGGGGTCTGCGTGGACTGGAAGCAAATCGACCTGCGCCGGGGCAACCTGGTGATGGGCCTGGACCGCTACGGAATCCTGCCAGCCCACGTGTCCGAGTGGAGGGGCCAGGGATACCCAGCAAGCTTCGTCTACCTGGGCGCGTGTCGTAGCCTGTGGAACGGCACCATGGCCATGGAGTTCTTCGCTGCCGGGGCTAGGGCAGTGGCGGGCTATACCGGTTCGGTGACCCACGACTTCGCATACCAGCAGGGCAGCCAACTCATAGCGAGTCTCGTCGAGGAGGAGAAGCTCACGGAGTTCGCCATGCCCCACGGCGAGGACCCTGCGTACCCGGGGACCCAACTCGCGCTCTTCGGCGCGACGAACTTGAACATCCACGACTCGGATATCATCAACCCCTCCTGGGAGACCGGGGAGCTGACCGGCTGGCTCAAGGAAGGCCACGGCCAGGTGGCCTCACGACTGGGCGGTACCGAGCCCGTGGAGGGGAAGTACATGGCCCTCATGTCCACTGGCATGGGCTACACCCTCCAGACCGGGGGCCTTGAGCAGGTTTTCTGCATCCCGGACTGGGTCGTGCAGGTCAGCTTCTACTGGAAGCTCTACTCCGAGGAGTTCAAGGAGTGGTGCGGCAGCCAATTCATGGACACCTTCCAGGTGACCCTTGAGAGCGAGGGCGGCAACATCACCCTGGTAGACACCTGGATCGACGCTCTTTGCCCTCCGGGGGAATGTTTCAACTGTGGATCGCAGTACATGGAGCTCATCGCGTCGGACGTGGAGTTCGACATGGGGGACGTGTGGAACATCGAGTGGCGGAAGGTCGAGCAGGGGGTGACCGCGCTCGCAGGTGCGGGCCCGGTGACCATGCGGTTCTTCACCGGAGACGTGGGCGACTCGATCTACGACACCGTGGTCCTGGTGGACACGATTAAGTTTGACTGAAAGATGGCTGGTTCCGACAGCAACCGCCGTTGGTGGTGCTCTTCGGCGATGTCTGATTGTCTCGACCTCAGTGGAAATTCCTAGAGCGTCAGATGCACCGGAACAAGGTCTCCTGAACGGATCGGGGAAGCTGACGGGGCCTTCGAACTCAGGTCGAAGCGGTCCAGGAAGTCGATAAGGGACTTATCCAGGCAGCCCGGTACCAGGCACTTCTGCCCCTCCGGCGCGCCGGGCTTGCTGTAAGACGTACCGTTAAAGCTGATGTGCATGTGGTGGTGGTGGAAGAAGAACCAGCCGTAGCCCATGTTCTCTTCCTCGAAAGTAAGGCTGCCGTTGTTGCACGCAAAGGTCGAGAGCCAGCCGCCCGCGCAGAGGACCTGCATCGCATCAATAACCATGGGGCCGACCTTGCCGTCGCAGCCGATAACGCGCAGGTCCGGATGCTGCTGGAGCGCGCCGATGAAGAGCGCTGTCCGCCAGGGATCAAGATGATCCGGGGGCGCTGTGCAGTGGTAGGCCTCCTGGCCGCCCTCGTAGTGGTCGCAGACCGGCCGGGCCTGGTTGTTGGGTGTGTTCACCTGGTAGTAGGCCACGTCGATGTCAAAGCCGTTGGTGTGGGTTCCTTCGGGATGGCCCGGCGAGCCGTCGGAGGTGCCGGGGATCGAGCCGTCCTCTTCGCTCATGTCGATAAGGCCGAGGGGGCCGCCGGTGCCAAAGCTCCAGTCAGCGGCCTTGCATGCGACGTAAGCGGACGCGTACTGGATCATTATAATGGTGTCCCGGCGCAGCCAGGAGCGGTACTGGTTGTCCCATGTCTCCCCGTTCTCGGGGTAGTCGATGTAGCCGATCATGGGATCATATCCGGGCTCGTCCGGGTTGTTGGTCGGATCGAACTGGATCAGCTCGCCGCACCAGGACGCGCTGCCTTCGCACTCTAGGGGCGGCAGGAGGCCGGCGCAGTCGGGGCCGGGGCCGGGGCCGGGGCCGGGGCCGTCACCGGTGTCGGGGACGCAGTAGCCGTTCAGGCAGTACTCGCCTTCGGGGCAGGATCCCACGGTGCAGGGCTCGTCCTCGCACATCCCGTCAACGCAGACCATGCCAGCGCCGCAGGTGCCTGGCTTACAGGGGGAGCAGTTGGCGATGCAGACGGACTCGGTCTTCTCCTCGTTCAGGAAGAAGCAGGTGTCATTGCCGGGGCAGCCGTTCTCGTGGCAGTTCATGGGGTTGCCATCGGGGACATAGCCGCCCACGAGGCAGCCCAGGTAGCCGTCCCCGGTGACGTCCATGCAGGTCGTCCCCGCTGGGCACTCGCCGCAGTTCTCGGTACAGATCGAGTCGGTCTGGGCCTCGTCGGCCCAGAGGCAGCTTGCGTTGCCGTCGCAGCCGGTCTCTTGGCAGCCGTGCTTCGAATCAGCGGGAACCTCTCCCTCGTCCAGGCAGGCCGTGTAGCCCGATGCGAAGCCGCCGGTGCACTGGAGCCCGTCGGGGCAGAGGGGATCATCGTCGGGCGACACTGTGTCGTCCCCGGGGTCCACCGTGTCCACGCCGGGGATCGTGTCCACGCCGGGGATCGTGTCTACGCCGGGGATCGTGTCCACGCCGGGGATCGTGTCCACGCCGGGGTCAATAATGGTGTCCAAGCCGGGATCCACAACATCCTCACCAACCTGAGAGGCCGTGTCCTGCCCGCCTCCGGTATCACTATCTCCGTCGTCGCAGGCCGGCCCCACAAAGGCCAGAACAGCGACCACGACCAACCACAGACGATGCACCATGCCACCCATCACTACCTCCCGAAATACCTTGCCGTTAGGAAACCGGCGGAGTGTAGCGGCGGGGTCTTCTTCTGTCAAGGACACGTCAGAGAGAGCAATCCGCGATGTAGATATTTTTGGCGCTGGTCATTCGGCAGGAGACTTCGTGCCCGCGGCTGACCCCATATCTGTATACATTGGTGGCATTTGTCGAGGAGGGGCGGCAGAGGTGGCTTTACAACAACCACCGACCGGAGCAAGCCACAATGACCCAGCCCAGGAAGCCTCTATCACCCTCCTCGAAAATTGATCTTGCCTCACGCACTCTCGCGGGGCAAGGCCAATACGGCGTTGTCACTGATCTCGCACGTCAGAATGGCGTGCGACGCTCGGAGGTCTACGCGTTCCGTGAGCAGGCACGGAACGCGCTGGATGCAGCTCTCTTTTTCGGCGATGTCGACGCGCCTCGCGGCAGCTTCACCCTCGAACTGACCGACCTCCCCTTGATAGCGTCCTGCCGCATCGGCATCCTCTCCCCGGAGTTTTCCTGGAACGTAGAGGCCTTCCCGACCCTCCACCACCTGGGTGGCTCGCGCTTCATGGTGGGAGAGCGAATGATGAGTGTTGACTAGAAGAAGACGCCGAGCGCGGTAACCACACCGAAGTTCATAATGGAGTCGTCATTCTCGACGCCGCCGGGCTCGTTGGTGTAGCCCCGGCCGCCGTAGTCGAAGAATCCCAGCGCTCTCACAAACCCCCCGTAGCGCCCACCAAAGGCCAGGGTTATGCCGAGGCGGGGCCCGACGACCCAATCAAAGATCTTCTGTTCCACGTTGGTGTTCTCAACCTTCGTCTTTCCACCCCGGAGCTCAACATCCAGGCCCCCAGTGAGGAAGAGGGTGCCCGAGAGCTCATGATTGTAGTACCCGCCAAAAACAGCACCACCCGCGAGGGTGAACCGATCCGGGGCCTTCTTCACGAGGTTCCTCTCGTAACGGAAAGTCGGCCCGAGACGCAGTTCCAATCCATCGATGACAAAGTAGCTCACCACAGGAGCGACCCGGAACTGAAGGGGCCCGGTCCAATCCTTTTTGCCCGACACATCTCCCTTAAGGTAGTCAACACGGAGCGTTCCTTCCCCACCCAAAGTCCAGGTCCCCGCCTGGGCGAAGAACGTGGAGGGCCTCTCCACCTGCTTCCGGGCTGCCTTCTTCTTCTTCTTCTTCTCCTTTTTATGCTGCTTCTCTTTTTTTACAAACTTAGGATGCTGGGCCATGGCCGGGCCTGCGGCGAGGGCCAGGCATAAGGCTGCGACGAAAATCAACACGAGTCGTTTCATGGAATTCTCCTTGTGATGTTGACTGTCCTGAACTGTATAATAGCACGTCTAACTAGAAGAACAAGCCCAGGGAGGAGACCAGACTTGATCGGCAATCCTGTGATGGGACCGATGCCAGCCGGACAGATCCGGGATTTCGAAAGGTGACGCCTTTCTCGGCCGCAGCGGATCCATCGCGGAGTTCACGCATCCGCAGGAACTTCTGTCGCCGGGGAGGCAATTGTGTGCAAGGAACCCTCTGAACTTTTCGCCGAAGGACATGGTCAGACCGATCCGCGGGCCTACGAGCCACTTCAGGAGGTCAGACTCCATGTTCGATACCTTGGTCTTTCCCGTGGCCATGCTGAAGCGAATGCCGGACGACAGGAACAGGGTCCCCAACATCTGGTAATGGTACCAGGCGGAGAGGGTTCCCCCGTAGAATGTAATGGTGGAGTTGTCGGCATCGGCTGCATAGGTGAGCTGCGGCCCGATGGTTGCCGACCCCCTGTTCGCAGAGGAGGAACCGAGCGACCCAGCCTATCAAGAGGAGATCGATCCATGTGATGGGGGTTCGTCGGCCAGGGCCCCTCCATGACGCCGGCGGCTTGGGCCACAAGACCACGAAAGCTGCTGTAACCGGAGTTCCGGGGGAGTTCAATCCCGGACGAGACGCACGGGTCTG
>CAYOTU010000220.1:0-6357 GCA_964406905.1 uncultured Myxococcales bacterium
CCGGGTGATGCACCAGAAGGGCCGCGCAGTCATGGGCCAGGGCGAGGCCTCCGGCGAAGGCCGAGCCGTCGAGGCAGCACAGGGGGCGATCACCTCCCACCTCCTGGAGGAGTCATCCATCGAGGGCGCACAGGGAATCCTGGTGAACGTAATCGGTGGCCCGGATCTCAAGCTTAACGAGTTGAACGATGCCGTGGGCCTGATCCAGAAATCAGCGCACGAGACCGCTGAGATCATCATGGGCGCGGTGGTGCGTGACGACATGCACGACAAAATCAAGATCACGGTCATAGCGACGGGCTTCGACCGGACCTACGACCCCGCGAGTTCGGAGGAGTACATGGGCCACGCCACGGTGTCCCAGGAGTCAGCGCGTCCCCAGCACTGGCACCAGCCCACCCCGCCCCCAGTCCCTCAGCAGATGCAGGCACAGGAGCGGGGCCCGGTCTGGTCCAACCAGCAGCAGCAGCAGCAGCAGCAGCAGCAGCGCCATCTCACCCCGCAGGCCCACCGCGACCCGGTCATCAACAACCCCTGGGATGACGGCGCGACGACCAAGGAGATGGAGCAGCCCGCGTTCATCCGCAAGAAGAACTCGGAGTAGCCCCCCAATCCCCACCTGAACGATCATACCCGATCCCAGCCGGGACCAAGCCCGAAGGGCGCAGGAGGCGACCGTGGATCCCGTGCGTTCATGCCTTCCATTTCTCGTTATCCGAACACGCATGGATGCCCTGGCTCCAGCCCGACGGGGTAGCCTTCTCAAACCATGGGATATATCATCGCCTCATGAATGAATCGCAATCCAGTGATCCGCTGCACGGCATCACCCTTGAGCAGATCGTGACCAGCCTCGTGGAATATCTTGGCTGGGAGAAGCTGGGGCAGACCATCCGTATCCGGTGCTTCAACAACGATCCGTCGGTGAAGTCCAGTCTGAAGTTCTTGAGGAAGACCCCCTGGGCAAGAAAGAAGGTCGAGGACCATTACCTGTACGCGCGGCGCAAGGGTTGGCTTCGTTGACCTCGCCATCGACGAGGACGCCCGGCAGGGACGGAAAGTGCACCGGGCCTGGTCCGTGCAGGCCACCTGCCTGAGCGAGGGCTACCACTTCGCGGTGGACGCGCAACTGAGCCTGTTCGAGTCCGGCTCAGTGGACTGCCCGAACCGGAGAAAAAAGTAGGCCGAGGCTGACGGTCCTGGCGATCAGCGGTGCGACGGAGCCGCGTCCGCTGCATCGCCTTGTTGGGCGGCCTTCAATTACGTTGTAGTAGCTCCTCAACGGTGAGCCCGATGTCCCGGGCAATCTAGCGAAGCAAGGTAGGCGATATATCTCGACCTGAGTGAAAAGGTACTGTCGTGCCTCGCCCATCAGGGTGTCGGTACTGCCGATGAGACCCGCGTCGCCGAACCTCTTGAAAGCTGAGACGCACCAACAGGGCCGCTACCTCACGGGGTCTCAGAATCGGCACTGAGCCCACTGCTACGCCACCCGGATGCTCTGGAGCCCCACGAACTCGGACTCGAACTGTGGATCACCGTCCTCGAGGAGCATTGCGATAACCTCACGAATGTTCTCCTCGAGTTCGTCGGGACTCGATCCCTGACTATGGGCCCCTGGCCAGCCGGGAACAGAACCAACGAAGAGACCGGTGTCAGGATCGCGTTCGACGATCACATTGTACGTGCGCATGCTCTTGCCTCCATGGCTTCCGAGTCGCCTTGAGTTTACGCTGAATGGGCAGCCGCGCCAACTCCCGAGGCCCGCAAAAACAGATTACCCCAGATTCGAGGCCGAAACCCCCGTTGAGAGGCAGAGCACAGCCCCTCTGATGCGGATTCCACCCCACGCGCACGCGTGTGTGCCAGCCTGGGGGTGGCGGCACGCTGACAAACGATGAGCCGGGAGCGTATCGGCAACAGGGCATCGCACAGCAGCAGGTCCTCCCGTCCTCCCGTCCTCCCGTCCTCCCGTCCTCCCGTCCTCCCGCTTCCCCGCTTCCCGTTCTCCCGTCATCCCGCTTCCCCGTCCGTCCTGCGAGCCCGAGACCCGCACCCGCCGGGGCTGAAGCCCCTCCCACAAGGACACCCCACCACAGAAAAAATGGGCTCGGGTAGCGGGCTCGGAACGCCAGCGGGCTCGGATACCGGAATTACGGGGAACACGGGGGGGCTGGATTTAGATACGATTGCCCTGGACCGGGGCCGAAGCCCGGCATCTACTCGACGTTCAGGAGCTTTCTCCCATCGAAAACGGTCAGGATCTCAACCTTCTGAACTCTGACACGGTAAACGACGCGGTAGTTACCGACGATGATCTCTCGGACCCCTGGGTCGGAGTACTCAGGCACCACCCGACCTCGTCCCGGAAAGTCAGCGAGCGTGTCGGCTCGGTTCACCAGACAGAGGATCCATCGGTGAGCCGCGCCCGGACTATCTCCAGCGATATAGCGACCGATAGCGTCCAAATCATCGAGGGCCCGTCGAGTCCAGACGACCCTCATGCGCGGTTGTCGGCCCCGAACTCCGTGTCGATGTGACGACGCACTTCCTCCGAATCCAAGGTCCGACCTGCATCCGCGTCCGCGACCCCTGCGCGGATCCCATCGAGAAAGCACCTGTAGTCCTGGTAGCGGTCAAAGTCCTCCGGCGCCATCAGGACTGCGCCAGCGCGCCCGTTCAGAGTGATCACGATAGCGCGTCCGGTCTCCCCCAAACGCTGTATTATTCGGGACGCGTGGGTCTTGAACTCACTGAGAGGAACAATGTCCTCGGTGATGTGGATGTGTTCCATTGTCAGACCTCCTTTGTGGACCTTTTTCCTGGTCTTTATTCTGGTCTTTTCAGTGAGCATTGTCAACTGCTGACGATGCCGAGCCGTAGGTGGGCAGGCCGATTAGGTGGTCCGAGCATTACGATCCGTCCCAATCCGGGCGGATATCCCTTTTTGAAGGCATCCCGGATGATGACATTGCCGAGAGAATGGCCGATTAGATGATATCTGGAGATCTTTTCGTTCTCTCGAATGAACTCGATGAGGCGGCTGGATATTTCATTGAGAGAGCTGCTTGCTTGGTTGTAGGGGAAATTCTCCGTCTGGTATCCCGCATCCTTCAGTCGCTTGCTCAAGACAAGCATCGAGGCTCTAGTTCGCCCCATGCCATGCACAAGGACGACCACCTCCCTGTCCACCTTGACCGCGGCCTCCGAGCGAGGATGCTGTGGGTTGCAACAGGCAATCCACGATGGAAGAAGCAGAAGCAACCAGAAATATCGTATGCCCAACCTGCACATCTACATCTCCCTCTCCCTCTCCAAAAACGTATCAAGTCCATTTCGCTACAGGTGCAACCAAAGACCATAGGATGAACACCCCCCCTCGGTCTCCATGCTGATAAAGAAGCGACCGGAGTCATCCACTGTCGGGCAGTCCGGCGTGAGTTCGATGTCCAGATCTTCGCCCGAACTCTGGCAGCGCCAGCCTGAGACTGCCCCCTGGATGTCGGTGACCCCGGTGAAGTTCATGGTAATCCATTCGCATGCGCCGGATGTCGTGATACCCGTCTCGGAGACAGTCCCGTCCAGGCAGATGTAGACCGCCCTGACCTTGTAGGGCTGGCCCGTCCCCATCTCCACGTGGGCTGTCGGCTCCACGTAGGCCCACATCTCGTCCGTCGCGCCCATCATGAACCAGTCGGCCTCCGCCTCGACCATTGCTGTAATCTCTACAGCGGAGTCAACGTCCGAGTCGGGGAATGTCCCCAGATCTGTCGCCTGGGCCGGGAAATCGTTGGGCTCGTACGCGTCATCAGCGAAACACAGGCACGCGCCGTCAATGCAGAGGTCCCCGGCGGGGCACGTGCCGCAGTCCAGCTCGAAGCCACAGCCGTCGTCCTGCTGTCCGCAGGCCGCGCCCAGACTGAAGCAGTTCTCCGGGACGCAGCCATCGGTGACGTGAAGGGTGCCGATGGACAGCTTGTCCATGCTCGCTGCGTAGACCGCCTCGGCCTGGACGCAGCCCAGGTTCTCCCCAGGGGCCAGCACCTGGATCGTGTAGTCCCCCGCCGTGGTCGGCGCGGTGAGGTACACAGACAGGAGGCCGTCCGCTGTCTCCGGGCAGGCCGGGACAGCGCCCAACTCCGAGCAGGTCCCAGGGATGTCTTCGATTCCGACTACGAGCTGCCGCGTGCAGCCGTCGCAGGAGTCCGCGTTCCCCAGGGTCCAGTGCAAGGCCACGGGCATCTGTTGTCCGGGCGCGGCGGAGCCCTGGGGGCCGCTCAGGTTTATCTTCACCTTGTCCACATCGAAGATCCCCAGTGAACAGGCTGTCTCGCAGGCTCCAGCGTGCGAGCAGGTCTGACCATCGGGGCATGATCCGCAGGCCAACGGATATCCACAGCCGTCGCCCCATGTCCCGCATTCGAGGCCCAGGGCTACGCAGGAGCGCGGCGAGCAATCCCAGCCGACCCGCACGATCCCGGCGACCACACCAGCCGTGTCTCCAAACTCCTCCAGCGCCGCGGCGCAGTCCGCCTCTCTCAGCAGGGCTGCCCTGACCGGGTAGGCCCCCGGGATTCCCGGGACCGAGAGGAAGCCGCCGACTGTCCCCTGGGACGACGCGGCGCAGGACGGCATCGGCCCGACCTCTCGGCAGAAGCTCCCATGATCGCCCAGGCCCACCACGACCTGGGCCGGGAGATCATCGGGGCCATCGGAGACCCCGCCCCGCCAGCGCAGAAGGGCCACAGCGGGACTACCCTCCAGGCCCAGCACCGGACCGCCGCCATTGAGCATGAAATCCTGCACCTCGAACAAGACCCCCGCGCAGGTGGACGAGGGCTTGCACGCGCCCTCGGGTGTGCAATGCTTGGACCCTGGACAACCGCCGCAGTCTAGCAGCCCGCCGCAGCCGTCCTCCCACAAACCGCATGTCCGGCTAAGGCTCTCGCAGTCCGCAGGGTCACACGGGGGCTTCACCCGGAGGACCCCGACCGCTGCCTTGGGTCCGCCAAGAACAAATCGCTCGTTTGCATCAGCGCAGTCGTCCGAGGATAGGGCCTGGGCCAGGAGGGTGTATGTGCCCGGGGTCTCGGGTGCGGTGAACATCGCCGCGAAATTCCCTGCATCGAAGGAGGGACAGAGCTCGAGGTCGCCCGGTTCCACGCACCCGAGGGGCGTGTCGTCCAGGCCGAAGACAAACTGGCGCTGGCAGTCCGGGCAGGCCTCACCGTTGCCGAGACGCCAGATGAGCGAGAGCGTAACCTGGCTGCCGGGATTCACGTCAGCGGCCGTTGGGTGGCCGTTCAGGTACACGTCCCGGATATCTGAAATCCCTGGGGCGCAACCCGCGCCGGGGAGGCAAATCCCGTCTCCGCTGCAGACCTGGTCCTCGCCGCAATCCCCGGACGGACAGGTTCCACCGCAGCCGTTCGACCATACGCCGCATTCGGAGCCCGGAGCGATGCAGGTGGGGTCAGCGCAGATTCCGGTAACCGTCAGTGCACCGACAACCTGGTGCGAAGCCTCCCCGAAGAGGTCCCGGGCCTCATCGCAAGAGGCAGCGGGCACTGCGGCTATCTCCAGCGGGTATTCACCAGCCTGTCCCGGCGCAAGCAGGACACCAGCACCGATCCCAAAGCTCTGGTCCGGGCAGGGCAGAGGCACCCCAGCGTCCCAGCAAAGCGCGGGCGTATCCCCCACGCCGAGCACCACAAACAGGGTGCAGCCCGTGCAGTCCCCCAACTCGGAGAGCGCCCACTCCAGGAGGACCGGGACATCCTCCCCCGCCAATACCGTCGCATGGTCCGTGTCGCCGCTCACGCCGAAACGGAGGACCTGGACAAGATCGTCTGCACAAGCAACGTCGAGGGAGTCCAGCCCGGGAAAGGAGTCCGTCGGAGCAGGCCCATCGGCCCGGCCCTCATCCCTCGGGACCACGTCAATGCCAACCGCAGTGTCGTCCCCGGCCTGGTCAGACGCCAGGTCCGTTGAGTCCGAGAAGGCCCCGCCGCCGCCGCAGGAGGAGAGGAGGAGGAGGAGAACAGAGGTTGTCCGTACCATGTGCGGCTCCTTGGTTGGTGACGCGTAGATCATAGCAGCTTCCGCGCTGTGCGTCCCGGTTCATAAGGAGCCGTCGGGTGTGATGCAAACCAGTTGGTAGAGATGGAAGAAGAAACGAAAGAAACGCGGAAAGAAACGGGTCGCGGTAGGAACTCCCGTTGCGCCGAAGATCGTAACACCGCCCAAAAAATAGTCAAGATCGTAAGACCGTCCCCGTTGCGCCGTCCCCGTTGCGCCGGTCCGGCCCGTTCGGGGAGGATCCACTTCCTCGGGTTCAACCTGTTCACACGGCGGAAC
>CAYOTU010000221.1:0-6341 GCA_964406905.1 uncultured Myxococcales bacterium
CCATCGCGATCTCAAGCCTTCGAACATCATGTTGGTGGGCCAGGGCAAGAACGAGGTGGCGAAGGTCCTGGACTTCGGCATCGCGAAGCTCGTCGCCGCGCCCGAGGGGAGTACCCTCCTCACGGACAGCGGCATCGCCATCGGGACACCGAAATACATGAGCCCGGAGCAGGCCACGGGTAGCCAGGTGGATTACCGCAGTGACCTGTACGCGTTGGGGGTGATTCTCTACGAGATGCTGGCGGGGTCGCATCCCTTCCACGGGGGAACCCCGGCCGCGCTGATGTACCAGCATGTCCACGACACGCCGGTGTCGGTGCGGATCGTGGCGCCGGATGTGGATATTCCTGTGCCCCTGGAGCGACTCCTGAATCGCCTGCTGGCGAAGCGCCCCGGGGACCGCCCACGGCGGGTCACCGAGATCACTCCGGAGTTAAGCGCGCTCCTCGATGGCTCCTACGACCCCCAAACCACGCGGATGCCCCGCATGGCTTCTTCCCCCCTGGGGCTCATGGAGATCGTCGGCAAGGACGACGACGGATCCCGGTGGGCCTTCTCCGGCCCGGAGGGCATCAAGGACCCCCGTTCGATGGACTCTTCCCGGGAGGAGGAGACCGGGACCGGAAGAGGTCTCACGACCGCGTCGGAGCCCCTCCCGTCCCCCGAAATTTCCGAAGCCGAAGATAAGGTTGGTGGAGACCCTGACGGAGACGGTGAGCGTCACGAGGGAACCAACGACAAATCCGAAGGGACCAACGACTACACCGAGGAACGAACCGGTGCGGATGACGCAACTCCCATCTACCAGCCGAAGATATCCAGCACGGGCAAGGAGGACTGGCGGGACAAGGAATACATACCGATGGATGATCGGGACGAGTGGACCACCACCTCCAAGCATATCCCCCGGGTGGAGAACGAGGACACGGAGCCGCCCAAGGTTGAGTGGGACGCGCCCGCACTGGACTGGGAGAGCCCCCCGCCATTATGGACCGAGGATCAGGAGGAGGAGAACGCGGCGCCCGTCCGACACTCAACTTTGTTGCGAGATTTCCTCATGGGGGTCTTGATAATCCTTATCGCCCTGGTAGCGCTGTTCCACTATCGTTTTCTGGATGGAGTCGTGGAGCGGTTCGGGATCGGGCGGATGCCGGTGTCTGAAGAGTCAGCGGTGAAGCCGACGGTGAAGCCTGCGGTAGAGCCTGCGGTAGAGCCTGCGGTAGAGCCTGCGGTGGAGCCTGCGGTAGAGCCTGCGGTGGAGCCTGCGGTAGAGCCTGCGGTAGAGCCTGCGGTGGAGCCTGCGGTGGAGGAGGACTCTCCGACGTCTGTGCCGGAGCCCGAGGTCGTCCCTGTTGCGCCGTCCCCTACGGCCGGAGATCTCGCCGAGGCCGACACGATCCGCCGTAACGGAATCCGGGCCGCAGCGGCGGAAAACTACGAGGCAGCGATAGAGCTCTTCAAACGCTCTCGCGAGTTGGGCGGGGAGCCTGGGGACCTCGACCGATTAATCAATGAGTGCCGCAGAAAAATGGCGGAGAAAAAAGAGTAGGAGGTTCTCGGGGCTCTCCCTGGACCGTCCCGGTCCCGACCTCCGCCGCAGCTATTTGCGGTCGGTGGCGGGTATCGGAGTGGTACAGATCGGGGTCTGCGTTCTCCTTTTCATAGCGCTCCCATGGGAGCGGTGGCTCCTCATAATGATCCCGTCGTGGCTATGGTTCGCGGTCGCAGCGCGCTGGACCCGCGGCCAGCTTGTTCTGGTCCGCCCGTCGGAACGGGGTCGCTTGTACGAGAGCTTCCTCGCCGCCAATACCATGACCCTGGCTCGGCTTCTGGCCGCGCCCCTGCTAGGCCTGGCCGTGGCGTTCCGGGGGAACACAGATCTCGGGCAGTGGACGGTGTTCCATCTCTTTGTCGTCTGCGCGGCCACGGACATGCTGGACGGATGGCTGGCCCGCAGCCGGAACCAGCGCTCGATCTTCGGGCGCACATTCGACCACGTCACCGACATCATTTTCGGAACCCTGGTGGCGATGGCCCTGTGGTGGTCCGGGCTCCTGCCGAGTTGGTTCTTTGTCCTGTGCCTGGTGCGCTTCCTTCTCCCCGTTTTCGGCGGAGGGTGGCTCTACTTCCAGCACGTGGCCTGGCGTATCGAGCCGTCGGTCATGGGCAAGGTGACCGTGAGCAGCCTCGCACTCCTGGCCCTGCTCTACCTCCTCCCGGACAGCCTTGCGAGTCACAGCGTGATGTCCGATGTCATCGAGGGGCTCCTGGATTTCTCAGCGTTCCTCGTGGGGATAAACCTCGTCTACCTGGTTCGGCGGGGCGTCTCGATTTTGCTAAGCGCGGACACCTGAACGCTGATACCTGAACGCGGAATGCAGCAGCCGTACCCGGGTTTATTGACCGGATCCCTGGTGCGGGTAGACTATCCGGAGTGGGCGGATACTGCCCTGGGAGGGACGATGCGAACCATCCTCATAGTTGCCATCACAGCGCTGCTGATGGCTGCCATGGCCACCGACACTGTTGCACAACCCCGGGAGATCCGGTGGCAGTACCCGACCCGGACCCGTGGCCTTGCCGGAGCCGGGCGGTCTTTCGCTACAGCGTCCAACGCGCTCTTTCTGAACCCCGCAGGTCTTGCTCTGGCGACCCAATACGTGATCGAGGGGACCTACGCGGTGGGCTTTGATCCGCTGACCCACTCAGTCGGCACCAACTGGACCGATTCCTACATGAACCCCTGGGCCGCGGCAGGGCTCGGGTACTCCTACCTCGAGGGGCCGGACGACGGGGACCTGGGCAAGGGCGCTCACGCGCTCAACGGGGGCCTCGCCGTACCGCTCCTCAAGGGAGACACCCGCCTGATAGTCGGGGCAAACATGCACTGGTTCCGAGAACTGAAGGGCATGCCCGATGGCAAAGACCGGGACCTCTTCACCGGTGACTTCGGCATGATCCTTTCGGTGAAAGATATGTTTCGCCTGGGAGTGGTTGGCTACAACCTCCTCTCCCTGGTGGACTCCAAGTACAAGCCAGCCCTCGGCGTGGGGGCCTCGTTCTGGTGGAGTCGCCTGGTTTTCGCTTTCGACGTGGTCGCTGATTGGGACCAGTTCGACGAATCCAAGGCCGGCTTGGGCCTCTCCGGGACCGACGTGGTATCCGACTTTGGCATGACCTACGCGGGGGGCGTTATCCTGGCCGCGTCCAGAATGGTGATGCTTCGGGTCGGCGCGTCCCATGACCAACTCAACGTTCGCACCGAGGTCGCTGCGGGATGCAGCTTTATGCTCCCCAAAGGCTTCGGTCTCGAGATCGCATACCACGCGAACGTCCGCGACTGGTACGACTCCTACCTCTCGTTCGGCCTTCAGCTCTACCCCATGTCCTGGTCCGGTGGAGGCGGATGATTGGGATGAACCACGGCATTATCCATCGAATAGCTTGATTCTTTCGTGGAATCATCTAAGAATCATCTAGCGACAGGAGCCAGTTCAGGAGGAGGTGTTCTGTGAGACTTTCGACCCGTAGTCGCTACGCTGCCCGCGCCCTTGGAGAGCTTGTACGTCAGGGGGGCGAGGACGGCCCGGTGATGATGCGCAAGCTCGCCGAGCGCCAGAACGTATCCAAGCGCTACCTGGATAATATTTTCGCCACCCTGCGCCTTGCCGGCCTCATCCGGACGACCCGGGGTGCGGCCGGGGGCTACATGCTCAACCAGTCTCCGGATCATACCTCCTTGCTTGAAGTGGTGGAAGCCCTCGACGGGGAGTTGAGCTTGGTGGAGTGCGTGTCTGAGGATTTCGAGTGCGAGCTGAAGGGTTGTTGCGCCACGCACAAGGTCTGGAGCGAAGCCTCAAAGGCGCTCAAGGACTCGCTCCGCAAGGTCAGCCTTCGAGACCTCGCAGAGATGGAGTTCCAGGATTGCCCACGGGACGATTAAGGATCTGCCGTTTTTTGTTGGAATTTCCCCACGCTGCCGGTACCATCCCAATGCGGGACAGAACGATTACCGTTTACGGTCCTTGATGGAAGTCCCCATACCCATGGTTTGAGGTGAGTATGAGTATGATCTGTGCCGATTGCGGCGCTCCCTTCTCCACCGAGCCCGAAGAGGTAAAGTGGATGGAGGAGCACGGAAAGGACAATCCCGTCCAATGCCCCCGCTGCCGAGCCTTCCTGGAAGGGGTCCAGGATCAGTCTATTCTTTGCGTCGAGTGCAACCGGATCTTCATATACCCGCGGGAGCTTCGGTTCTTCGCGGAGATGTTCGGTTGGAGCCGACCGCGGCGTTGCCTCGGAACCTGTACCCGGGGCGGTACCCGAGAGCGGACCGAAGATGAGCGGAACATGTTCGACTTCCTCAAGCGGATCCGCGCAGCCCAGCGGGGCGACAGCGCTGCGTTGGGCTTATCCAGCCTGCGCAAATCCCCCGGGGGAGCGGATGGCGACGGCGAAGCGGCTGGCGGAAGCCTCGCCGACGCGCTCAGGGATTTCCAGGCCCGCAAACGTCGCGGGCCCAGGCGCTGATTCCGTTCCCTTCCTAGACTCGGGAGGTGATGCGATGCAGAAGGGAACCACGGGAATTTCGATTCTTCTTACCTCCATGTTTTGCGCCTGCTCCGGGCAGGGGACTAACTTCCATGGTGACGGATCCGGCGACGCGATCGCTGAGGTGAGCCCCGGTGCGGACGCGCGGGGGGACGGCGAGACGAAGGATCTGGATCTGTTTTTCCCTGACGGTGCGCCGTATTCTGACGATGGCGGTGGTGACGCAGCCCCGGGCGACGCGCTCGGCGACATGCTTGGCGACGCGCCCGGTGATCTGACTGTTGACGGCGGCGAAGATGTCCCGGGGGACCAGGGAGCCGATGGAGATCCCGGCCCCGATGACCCCTGGGCCCCGTGCAGCGCGGACGCGCCCTGCGCGAACGCTGCCCAGGTCTGCCTGATACTGCCCGACTCCGACACCCAGGGGGTCTGCGTCGCTCCGTGCACACCGGGAGCCGGCGACTGTCTGCCAAGCCATGCCTGCGTGGTCCCGGATCCAAACGGCGCGCCGGAAATCGGCTATTGCTTCCTCCCCGCGGGTCACCTCGATCCCTGCGACCCGGCCGCGGGCCGGGTCTGTGTTGACGGTCGATACTGCCTGGCCCCCCTGGGCAGCGACGCGGCGATCTGCACGGACTTTTGCATCGAGGAAGAGGCCCTCTGCCCAGACCTGACTGCCTGTTTGCCTGTCTCCGAGGAGGGCGTGGCCGAGGGCTGGGGGGCCTGCCTCCCCGTGGCCAAGGCGACCCCCTGTGCCGGTGACCTCGAATGCGAGTTCACCGAGGTCTGCGTGACTCCGGGGGAGGTGCCCCCTGTCTGCCTGATAAGTTGCGTGACTCCCGGGACGACCTGCGCCACGGGCGGCATCTGCGAGCTCCTGGACGGCCCGGGCGGACCGACCCACGCGTGTGTCCACCGACAGGGTGCGGCCGAGTGGTGCGATCCCGCCAGGGGTTGGCCCTGCGCTGACGGTCGCATTTGCCTGGATGTGGGGGATGCCACGGGCTTCGGCCGCTGCGCGGCCCCCTGTTCAAGCGACACCGGCTGTGCAGCCCATGAGAGCTGCGCGCCGGGGACCGCACCCGATGGTGCTGCTGCCCAGGGTTGCCTGCCTCCGGCCCTGGCCGGGCCGCCCCGCATAGCATGCAACGACGCCTGGCCCTGCGAGGACCCGGGCGTTGTCTGTGTCGCGGGGGCCTGCGCACCCGCGTGCGACGACGGCTGCCCTGATAAACAGATCTGCATGAGTGGCGGCTGTGTCTACGCATCCTCCTTGGCCCACGCCTGCGCGCCGGGCTGGGGCTGGCTTTGTGCGGAAGGCGCTGCCTGCGCGATCGACGAGGGCAAGGACGGGGGCGTCTGCGTTGCGAGCTGCGAGAGCGATGGGGACTGCCTCCCCGGCCAGGCCTGCCTCCCAGGTCCCGACAGCCTCTCCCTCTGCCTCACCCCCGCAGTTTTCGCTGCGCCCTGCGCGTTCAGCCTGGGCATCGCCTGCACGGAAGACCTGCTCTGCATGACCCTGGGCTCCAGCGGCGTGGGTTTCTGCACAGCGTCCTGCCCAGGCATTGGCCAAGGCGGCTGCCCAGCCGGCCCCCCGGGCACCTTCGCTGACTGCATGCTCAGCTCCGGCGGCCAGACCTGGTGCGCATTCCTCTGCGGCCCCTTCGACGCGGATTGCCCCGAAGGGATGACCTGCGACGCTGTCGGGTTCTGTATGCCTTAGGGGGAAGAGAATAGTTCGTGGTTGGGACTTTAACCGCGTTGTTTCGTTCGTCGACCCAGCCAATCGA
>CAYOTU010000222.1:0-6321 GCA_964406905.1 uncultured Myxococcales bacterium
CTGCCGCCATGCTCGAACCCGGTTGCGCCCTTGACCCCGACGGTCAGGTTCCAGCGGCAGCGGTTGGGGCGGGATAGACGACCGAAACCCCATCGGTGCCCAAGCAAGAGTTCTGTGCGGGAGGGAAAGAGACGGGGCTGGAGCACCCAGGTCGAGCGCAGGTCGTGGCGGCGCTGGAGGTTCAGCTCGATATACGCGGTCGGGATCCGATCTCCGGACGTGAAAGAGATCCATGGTTTCGCGAAGACCCACTTGAGGCCGCGGCTGCTCGCATCGTCGTAACGCAGATCTTGCGTCGGAGCGGCCCGGCGCTGGAGGAACCGGGCATCGGGATCCACGGTCGCACGGCGAACACGCCCCCGGGACCGCCACCGCATGACAGGGGTCGCCGTGTCCCACACGACGTCCTTCACGCCACCGTTTTTATGCTCGATGCGGACCCGCACCGGAAGGCCAAGCGCTGCCCCGTGTCGCCGCGCCTCGATGATGGACGCGGGCGAGCCGTCCTCTTCGCGGGTACGCAAGACGCGGACCGATAGGTCCTGCTTTTCACGATGTCCGCGTTCGACCCATCGGCAGAACGCGGGGGCCCAGCGTTCGCCTGTAAAGGCCGCTGGCCCCACAGGATCTGAGGGCCCCTCGGTCTCCTGAGCTTCCAGCGCGCGCACAGCCGCTATTTCTTGGAGAAGCCGCAACGCAGTCCAGGGGGAAGGGTAGGGCGCGCCGATAAATTCGGCCTCACGGGCGAAGGGATTCCCCGCACCCGTTCGCTGGAAGAAGAGGTCCTCTTGGGGAATCTGCGCGTCAGTGCCGAACTGATCGATCGCTGAGAGAAATTCGCCCTTGCGGGTAAGATCCCGTACAGCGTCGAGGTCCGCACCCTCGCTCAGGCGTTTTCGCAGCCAGCCTCCCCCGACCAACGCGAGCCACGGATGGTTCTTCGGGTTGGCCCTCCGCAGGGATGCCGTCAGAAGGGCCGCGGCCAGGGCCTCGTCGTGGTACCTCGTCAGGAGACCGACGTCGGTCAACGCGTAGAGGGAGTCCGCAACAAAGGTCGTCTCCGCACCGGGAATGGCGAGGGCCTCGCGCAGCGGGACCACCACCAGGGTCCATCGCTTATTGTCAAAGGGATTCCGCAAGCCCCTGAGAACCCGGCGAATTCCCAGGATGCGCTCTCGCAGCCAATCAGTCTGTACGAGATCCCCAGGCGTGGACGGATCCCGGACAGTAATTCGCGGCGCTGTGTGGATCAGATCCACGCGTAGAGCGCCTTGCCGAATCAACGTTTTGCGGAGCCGAGGGTCAGCCACCAGTGCTATAGGCTCAGCCAAACGACCGCTGAAGGATACCGGCTTCGCCGGGCCGGCCGCGGCGAGTGTGGTTCCGAGGAGGACGCGGGTGTTTCGTTTGGGTGTTACGCGTGCGTCGATATGCGCCGCGCCGGGCCCAGCAGCCGTCCGGAATCCCCTGGCCTCCAGGACGGGGAGGGTGGGATGCCAACCACCGCGCAGGGTGAGGGTGCCGCGGGCCGCGCCGAACGACCCGAAGCGTTGCGGCGCGGTAATGTCAGTGTCGAGCACCAGCGTCATAGCCTCCCCCGGCGCGAGGGGCCGACGCAAGCGCAGTCGGGTGACCGCCTGACAGTCGGGTGCGGGTCCCTCAAGCCTGGGGCCGCTCGTTGAAACCGCTGCAACGACACGAGAAGTCGAGCACGAAATCCCACCGGGATACCGCCACGGGAAGTTCCGGTCGTCCAGGTCCTCCTCCGCCTCCCCGTACACAGCGGCAGGCATGAAGATAGGGATTTCGTCGATGGGGACTTCAGCACAGTTTACGAAACGGATCTCCGTCCTTGCCCGGATCCGTCGAGCCTCGACGTCGAGGCTAGCGTCAATCAGGAGACGGGGCCCCTCATCGCACGCAGCAAGAGGTGCGAGGCCATCGCAGGGGCTCCCGAAGACCGTAGCCGGGGCACTCCAGACCAGGAGAGCCAAAGTGACCTGGAGGAAGCACGACCTCTTTTTTCGCGGCAAGTACATCGAAGCGATTGTAGCGGGGGCGCAGTTGCGAAGAAAGCATGGGGAATGCTATAGTCTTTTCCGCACAGGAGGACAGCATTATGCCCCGAAACACAGCCACATGGATCCTCGGGCTGGTCCTGCTCGGCGGTTGCACCTTTGAGGCCGGTGGGGATGGATACATCTTCAAGCTCCCGGCCGAGGACACCGGCGTTGTGGAGGACACCCCCCGCGCCACACCTGATCTCGGGGATGCCAGCTATGATTTCTTCGCGTGCATACTCACTATCTCTACCCAGGGCGGCACCATCCAAGGCTGCATGAACGCAGCCCCGGAAGAGATCGTTCCGTATCTGGACAGCCTCCAGACATGCCAGCAGCAGCATTGCAATGACCTGAAGTTTGATCCCGAGTCAGAAAGCTTCATGCCCGTAGCTTTCCGGAACTGTTTGAAGTCCGCCTGCCCCGAATACCTGGTCGCGTGCTTCGCCCACGCGGAAAACTCCGAGGGCTGCCAGCGATACGTTATCTGTGGGGATCAATGCGCCGACACCGGAGTTGCATGTGACCTTGGTTGCATGAAGAAGCTCTCCCCGGATGACGTCCCCTCCACGGTCGAGTACATACATTGCATGGAGGAACTCGTGCAGATCCCCGAAGGTGGGGGCATCATGGAGAAATTTTGCGAGTGCCTGGGTATTTGCCATGTGCCCCACCCGGCCTGCGACGAAGATTAGTAACAACCCCGCCAGTCGGCACCAGAGGTCCCCATGACTGACCCTTTTTCAGAGTACTTCCTATGGGACATAGATCCCACGATCATTCAACTCGGTTTCCACGGGATCCGCTATTATGGGGTAATCTTCGCGATCGGCATCCTCCTGGGCTACTACATCTGGCGCCGCCAGATGGCCCGTGGCGGACATGACGAGGAAATCGCTGATCGTTTCCTCGTCTGGGGTGTCTTTGCGGTCCTCATCGGCTCGCGCCTCGGTCACTGCTTCTTCTACGAGTGGGAGTACTATCTGAACCACCCGATCAGAATCCTCTATGTATGGAAAGGAGGCTTGGCCAGCCACGGAGCGACCATCGGTCTGCTCGTTACCGTGGCATGGTTCGCAAAGAGGTACCGCTACAACGTTGTCGAGCTCATGGATCGTATGGCCATGCCCGCAACCATGGGCGCGATCTTCGTCCGCCTGGGCAACTTCATGAATGGCGAGATCGTGGGTAAGGAGTTCAGCGGTGCATGGGCGGTGAGGTTCCAGCGCTACGTCGAGATCAACCAGGCCACCTACGAGGCCTCCCACGGACATCTCCCATGGGTCGCCTTGGCGCTGCCGCGTCACCCTTCGCCGCTCTATGAGGCAAGCGGCGCGTTCGTTGTCTTCCTGATCCTCTACTTCCTGGACCGACGCCTCAAAGAGAAACGCCCCCGGGGGCTCATGGCCGGGATCTTCCTGGCTGGCTACTTCACCTTCCGATTCCTGGTTGAGTTCGTGAAGGAGTTCCAGTCCCTGGGCCGCATCGTCGCAGACAACGACCTCCACGTACTGCACATAGAGCCGACCTCGGGGCTTACCATGGGCCAGTACTTGAGCATCCCCTTTGCAATGTTGGGCGTCGGCATGATCATCTGGGCCATGAAGACCCGCCGTCCCGCCGCGGTTTTGTCTCCAAGTGAAGAGGCCCCAAAGCCCAGAGCCAAGAAAAAGAAGTCACGCAAGCAGTGATTTATGGAGATTCGAGCTGATTCAAGCGTGCCCGCTCGTCAGGAGTACGCATCCAGCAACCAAGCGCTGCACACCTCCGACCAATCCGAACCGGGAGATCGACGACCGTGCGAGGAGTTGGCCATTGGCAGAGTTGTTGATTACAGCCCCTTTTGCCTTGCAGGTGCTTTGGGTAAGTCGTCGAACGCAGGATCACTGTACGATCGACGATCTCTCACCCTCCGTGGTCGAGCCCCGTCGGGAGGGCCACTCCAAGGTCAGCAACCTCGGCGCGATCTGGGCCAACCTCAGGCAGCTCGCGGTGCTGCGGGGCCACCTGTCCCGGGGCTGAGTCCCCGTCCTTCGACAACATAATTGAGGATCTTCTGGATCAGGGCTACAGTCTGAAGATGCCTGACCTTGCACCCATCACAGCAGCAGCGATTCTTCTCGTCCTCCTCACCGCCTGTGCCTCCCTTCCCGGGAGGGCGCCGATCCCGGACGCGGTGGACACCGCGGAGACCGTGGACACCGTGGGCAACCTGGACACCGTGGACACCACCGAGGTCGTTATCCCACCACCCGAGCCGCAGATCCATGGTTGGATGCTTCTGGACGCGGACCCGGTCGCGGTGGCGGAATCCATTGAGGCAGCAGCGGCCTTCGGGGTGAACCATGTGCAGCTCTCCCATGCCCTCATCGGGGACATCGACGATGTCCTCGGGGACGAACCGGCGACCCTCCAGCGTGTGGAGACCCTGAACCTGGCCATTGAACTCGCCCATGGGCACGGCATGAAGGTCTACGCCTGGGCCCACGAGTTCGCCGGTGACACCATGGAGGTCTGCTTCGGGCCCGACGATCCCTTTTGGGATGCGCGCAGGGACGCGTACCGGGCCGCGTTCGCACGTCTGCCCGGCCTTGACGGCGTGATCCTGATGTTCGGCTCCGCGTCGCCACCACCATGGCTCTCCTTCTGCACCTGTGACTGGTGCCTCGAGAACTACGACGATCTTCCCCTCTTTATCCCCCCACCAGAGGAGCGTTTGCGCATGGTGGTGGAGTACATCGGCGGCGCGATCGTCGAGGAGGGGCGCGAACTTTTCGTCCGCACCTTTGTCCACGAGCCAACGGAAATTGGCTGGCACTCCGAGGGCCTCGCCTCCTCCCAAGGGGTCTCCTTCACCGGCATGCACAAAGGGCCTGTCCAGGACTGGCAGCCGTACAATCCCCACCACGCCTGCATGGGGGCCATCGGAGACCATCCGGGGATCGTCGAGCTGGACGTCGCTGGCGAGTATTATGGCCTGTCGGTGCTGCCATGGGCCGCGCCGGGCTACTACCGGTATCGCCTCAACCACATGTGGGAGAGCGGCGGTCGCGGCGCGATTCTCCGCGTACAGCGATACGCCAACCACGCGCTCGGGACCCCAAACGAGGTCAACCTCGTCGCGGTGCGCCGTCTCCTGGAGGACCCGGGCACGCCCCTGGACGCGATCTGGGAGGAGTTCATCACCGGGCGCTACGGCCTCGCCGCTGATGGACCGGAGTTCAAGACCCTGCGGCAGATCCTCCGGGACAGCTTCCCCATCCGTCGGAAATCCCACTATGCCCTCGGGATCTGGGCCCTGGAGAAGGGGAGCGACCTCCCCTCGGGTCTGGGCATGGATATGTTCAACGGTCGGGGAAAAATGCCGAAGTGGGATCCCGACTGGCAGGAGGTTTGGGATCGCCTCGACGTCCCGGATGACGAAGTGGTGCGCTGGCTCTGGCAGGAGGGGACCGAGGCCGTTGTGCTGGCCGAGGAGGCGTCCCTCGGTCTTCAGGATATTGCGGGGGCCCTGGGGGAGGAGGACCTCGCGGACCTCACGCGACGGCTGGACCACCAGCGCCTCGCCGCGCGGGCCTGGCGCGCGGTGGATCTCTACATCTGGAGTTTCCGGGCACAGAGCCACATCGATGGCCCCTTCGACGAACTCGAGGCCTGGAAGGCCTGGGCCTGGGAGGAGCTCGTCGCGGTCCACGTGGACATGACCGACGCGGGACTCGAGGGCGTGACCCCTGCAGGTCCCGCCGCTGTGCAGACCCTCGTGGATGCGCTGGCCGGGGGCGTCCCCGACGTGGCCCCTGCGGCCCCGGTCGGACTCCTCTTCGACCCCATCCGGGTCGCTGCGGTGACCGCGACCACCGCGACCCTCCGCCTCCGCGCGGACCGGGACGCCTTGGTCCACCTCGACTACGGTATCGAGATCCCCGACTACGGCCAGAGCGTCGAGGTGGAGCTCATCGGCGGCGAGGAGACCGTCGTGGTGCTCACGGAGCTAATACCGAACGCACGGTGGGTCGTGCGGCTGCAGGGGATGGAGGAGGGGAGGGTGGTTCTCGGCGGCGACTTCTGGGTGTTCACTCTTCCGGAGTGAGTGAGAGGCTCGGCGGATCGATTTGGCCCAGGACCCATTGGGGACGATTTCCGCCCGGAGTTAGGTGCGGCACCGTCGTACTCGACAGTGAAGTGGACCCCAATTTTTAGACCAGGGGTTAAGGTGGTAGAAGGAGCCTGCTCCATCACACAAGGATTGGGTGGTAATGAA
>CAYOTU010000223.1:0-3850 GCA_964406905.1 uncultured Myxococcales bacterium
CGTTCATCGCTGCCTCGGCCTCCGCGCCGAAGCAGCCGCATTGGGCCTGGATGCCCTTGGACATGGCGATGTAGATCGCAACGATGAACATCACCATCATCCCGTTGATCGCCAGGGCCTGGGCCTTGGTCCGGAATCCCACGATCATGAGGACAGCGGTGAACACCTCGAGCCATGGCAGGACGATCGCCTGCACGTTCACCAGGGTCAGGGGCAGGACCTCGTACGTAGCGATGGAGATGGCGAAGGCATCCACGCCCATGATTTTGGGGATCCCGGCAGCGAGGAATACCCCTCCGAGGAAGAACCGGAACGCGAGATCGAGCCAGGGCTCCCACTGGCTGCGGATACGGTCGAACGCACTCATGGTGTACCCCCTCTTTCGAGGGCGCCGCCCAGAAGCTGGTGGATCTCCACCGCACCCTTGACGTAGCGTACGTCTCTGAAGCCTTGGGACTTGAGCTCGTTGGCCACCTGGTTGCCAGGGGTATTCTCGGGGTAGCGGGACAGGAGGTCGGTCTCCTCCTCCCAGCCGTTGCAGTAGACCACCAGACGCCGGGCCTCCATGGCTTTCAGGCGTGCGACGTCCTCTTCGGTGATGGTGTCCAGCTCGTCGTAGGGGATGCTCAGCGCGCCGGGCAGGTGTCCCCGCTCGAAGGTCTCAGGGAAGGACGCGTCCACCAACACCGTGCCTTCGGGAATCACGAGGTCGGGCCCCAGGGGAAGTACCAGCGCGCTCATCTGATCCGCTATCTCATCGGACTCGGGGCAGGGCTGCAGTATCTTGTCGTCGTAGGAGGACTTGGCCACCAGGTCGATACCTTTCTCCCGCGCGAGGTTAAAGGGGATTGCCACGACGAGGGCCAGACCCACCATAAGGGCTGCGTCCCTGAACCAGTTGAACCAGATTGCTATCATAGCGGGGACCTCCTAGATCGGGTCTGGGAAGGTGGCGCCTCCCCCGGCCTCAGGGATGTGGGTCGCCAGGTCAGGCGCAGGCGTCCGTCCTGCGTCGCCCAGGTTCCAGACAGGGTATAGCGGTCGGTGGGCCGGAAGGTCTGAGGCTTCGAACGAGCCGTCTCCGTCAGGCGTTATCCGTGCCAGGATCACGTCGGTCATCTGGTCCACGATTTCCACAGCGATGGCCTCCTTGGGTGCAATGCCCGAGATCGTGCCGTAGTTGGCCTCGACCAGGGCCAGGTCCACGTCCTCCACCGCGCCCGCCGCGAGATCCATGGAGATCGGCGCGGAGGGAGCATAGACACGGGCGCTGTCCTCGGACCAGGCAAAGACCACCCCGTCCAGGGCTCGGGCTTCCCCGGGGGGCACCTCCAACTCCACCACAGCGGTGCCATCGAAGTTTTGGAGGTCCGTAGCGGTCGCAGGCCACTCGGCAGCGACGGGATCCATGTCGGCAGCGGTCACCTCCAGGGACACGTAGACCGTGACAGCGGGGAGGTCGAAGAGGTCCAGGTCATCCCGAAGCTGTGCGTCGGGGTCCAACTCCAGCGCTGACTGATTTACCGCCAGGTCCAGGGAGAGGACCAAGCTCGAAGCGTCCTCGCCAGACGCGCAGGACAGGGCCAGGAGCGGGGTCAAGAGCAACGAAAAAACGGAGCGGGGTCGCATTGAGTTACCTCCTCATCGCGGGCTCATGGCAGGCAGAGGTCCAACGCGTCCAGCACGTCATCGGTCTCGTCGTCCGGCGTATTCTTGTCATCCACGATGAATTCGTCGAAGGTCTGACAGGTGGTGGCCCCGAAGCAGCCCAGGTCGTTTTTGCACAGGCCCAGACAGAAGCCGCTCGGCGCGCCGATGCAGTAGCTGGAGAGGCATTGGTCATCAGTGGAGCAGTCCTGGCCAGCGGGGCCGTTGTCCGGGGTCCAGGAGGCCAGGCATCGGGGCTCGATCTGCGTGGCGGTCTGGTTGTTCCCTGGGTTGCAGAATTCCCCGACGGGGCAGTCCGCGTCGCCGACACAGGGGACGTAGCTGCCCAGATCCGGCATGCAGCTCCCGGTGGAGTACAGGGTGTCGTCGGAGAGGAAGTCCGGGGTGCCCTGATCAAAGACGAAGTAGAGCATGTTCACGTAGCACAGGAGGCCCGGCGCGCAGTCCGCGTCCAGGGCACAGGCGGACCAGCAGATCTTCTGCTCAGTGCCCACGACCCCCACGCAGAAGTTGCTCTGGCAGTCAGTATCCGCTGTGCAGATCTGGCCCGCTGTCTTGGTTCCCGTTCCCCCCGGCGGCGCGCAGACCGTGATGATCGTGTTTGGGACGTCGGAGTCGCCCGTTGGCAGGCAGATCTCCCCGTCTGGGCAGGAGCCGTTCCCGGTGCAGCTCGCCGGCGCGGGGAGGCACGCGGGGACCTCCAGCTCATCGGGAGTGCCTGATCCGTAGGTGATGCTGGAGCAAGACATCCCCGTGGTGCATTCGATGTCCGTGACGCAGCCCTGGAAGCAGAGGTCCTCCCCCGAGGTGAGGCCCATGCAGAAACCCGAGTAGCACTCCGCGCCATCTATGCATTCTACGCCACCCATCTTGGGGCCCGCCGAGTTGACGCAGTAGGTGCCCACCGAGGAGAGGCTGGTCTGGAGCAGGGAGCAAGCTCCGCCTTTACCTGCGCAGTCCGCGTCGGTAACGCAGGCGCACTCGGGGGTCTCCAGGAAGGTGTAGACGCAGACGCCTTCCTGGCAGCCCTGCTCGCTGCACGGGTTGTTGTCCTCGCAGTCGATGTCCGAGGTGCAGTTGGTCCAGGTGCATGCGTTATCCACGCAGAGGTCCACGGTGGTGTCGTCCTCGTCGTCGCAGTCGTCCGCGGTGTTGCAGCAGAAGGGGTCCGCGCTGGGCGTGTTTTCGCAGGAACCGTCCGCGCAGGTGTCGAAGGTGCAGGCGTCCTCGTCGTCGCATTCCGTATCCAGCTCGCAGGGGATCGGGGTCTGGCTGTACTCACACGCGTTGTCCACGCAGGTGTCGATGGTGAACTCGGAGTCGTCGTCGCAGTCCGGGTCGATGTTGCAGCAGTCGGGGACGTCTGCATACTGGCAGTTCCCCGCAGCGCAGGTGTCAGTGGTGCAGGGGTCGCCGTCCAGGCAGTCCTCGTCCGCGAGGCACGACGCGTCGATGGGAGTGTTGACGCACGAGCCCGCCACGCAGGCGTCCGTGGTGTCCTGATTCCCATCGTCGCAGTCCGCATCCGTGGTGCACTCGGGACGAACGTCGGCGGTGCAGAGCCCGTCGGATCCGCAGATCATGTCTGGCATGCAGTCCAGGTCGGATGTGCAGATCCCGATCCCGGTGCAGGAGCCGTCCACGCAGGCTCCGCCGGGGCAGTCCGAGTCGAGGGAGCAGGTCGTGGTGGTGGGGGTGCAGATGCTGACGACGCAGAGCAGGCCTGGCTTGCAGTCACTATCCGTGGAGCAGGAGGCCCCGATTCCGCCGACACCTCCCCCTGAGTCACAGGTGGCGAAGGTCAGCGCCGCGACCAGGAGACCCCCGGTGCGGAGGGTGGCACGGATTGAGAGCATGATCCCTTCCTCCTCTACGCTGTCGGATTGAGAGTATAGCAAATGGCCGGGAAAATGGTACCGGGGCTGATCAGAACCTGCTCTGGAGACTACTGAACAGCCAGCTCGGCTTTGATGCGGTAGTAGTTCTTCAGGACCTTGCGGACGTAGCCGTCGGTGCCGACCCAGGGGGTGCCGTCCTTGCGGGAGGTGACGCCGCCGCCTGCATGATACGCAGAGACCACCTTGATCATGTCCCCGTCGAAGCGGTCAGCGAGGAGGCGTAGGAAGCGGGTGCCGCCCATGACGTTCTGGTAGGGGTCGTAGGGGTCTGTGACGCCCAGGTC
>CAYOTU010000223.1:3860-6276 GCA_964406905.1 uncultured Myxococcales bacterium
CGCGGGCCGTGCCGGGCATGAGCTGCATCAGGCCCATGGCCCCCTTGTAGGACAGGGCCCGGGTCTTGTAGCTCGACTCCACGGTGATCACGGCCCTCACAAAGGCCTCGGGCAGATCATAGGTCTCCGCGGCGGTGCGGATGATCTCGTCGACCTCCGTGGGTGGTGCGGCCGCGGGGGCCGGCGCGACGGAGCCCACGGTCGGGGTCGTCACCTTGGAGGTCTTCGGCGGTGTCCAGCGGGGCCGCGTCTTCTTTTTCGGAGAGGTCCCGGCGTCCTGTTCGGGGGCCTCTTTGGGGGAGAGATTGAACATGGGGACGCACTTCGAGCCCTTCGGGGCCCGGCCTTTATCGCTGACGAACCAGGGGGAGCCGTCGGGGGCAGTGCAGTTCCACATGTATTCGTCAGCGGCCGCGGTGACCGGCGTCATGAGATACACCAGACCAAGCGCGGCAAACAGCGACCGTAGAGCTTTCGTTTGCATTCTACCTCCCGTGGGGGTCCGCGGTCTGCGCCCCCTCCTCAACGGTCCGGGGTGCCTTGACATTCCCGCCGCCGGTGAACTCCTGGGTTATGTAGTACAGGGAGACCCCGGGCATCACCTCCACGGCGCTGACGCCCACGCCGCAGGCCGTCGCTTCCTTGTCGAGGATGTTGCGACGGTGGGACGGGCTCTCCATGAGCTGCTGGTGCGCACCGCAGAGGGTCCGGTCCATGACGATGTTCTGGCGGGCAGCGGGGCAGTCCTCGCCCCGGGGATCGGGGAGCCAGTGGGCCAACTGCCGGCGTTCGGCCATGGCCTCTGAGTGCTGGCGCGCGCAGTGTTGCAGACGTTTGTTCCGGGGTAGCGGCTGGATGGCGCGGCGTACCCGTTCGCGGTTCATCATCGAGAGAAGCGAGGCCTCCAGGTCCGCGGTCCGCGTCCCTTCCTCCCGTGCACAGAGCCGCACAGCGGGCAGCATAGGGCGCGGCACGCCGACGTAGACATTGAAGAGGGCCGCAGTCTCGGGCCCACCGGGGCCGGTGAGCATCACCTCCACTGTGTAGACCCCCTCCTCGGGGAAGTAGAGGCGGGTCCAGAACATGTCCGCCGCCTCCCGGGGGATCAATTCCATCAGGCCGCCGTCGGGAGAGGAGATGAGCACTCGCGGCGCTACGAAACCATTGTTCCAGGTCCCCCAGAAGAGCTGGGAGTGGCCCGGCGGGACCTCAGCGGGCAGCGCACTCAAGTCCACCAGGTGGTGAACCAGGGTCAGGCTGAGGCGGAGGCGGCCGTTTTCTCGGCGGAGCGCGTAGCCGTAACGATTGAGGCCCTCGGGGCAGATGTCTGAATCTACGACCCACCGGAGCTGCTCGATGAGGTCCGACGGATCCTCGCCGTCGAAGAGGAACGGCAGGAACCGGGGATCCCGAACGTTTTCCCGAAGCAGCTCGAAGCGCACCGTGCGGGACCAGTGGGACGGGAGGTCCACCGCGGGGGTGTTCTCGACACGGTCGAGCAGGCGCGCCGCCGCGCGTGAGATTTTGGCGCTATGCTGAGGTGCGATTCGCCCAGCGTCCGTCCAGGCGCGGGTAACCTCGGCACGGAGCCAGGAGTCCGTCGTCGAGGACGGAACGTCCGCCTTCTCCGGGACAGTCCCCGGGGCCGTCAGAGCAAGGGCTCCCACGATTGTGATCGACAGCAGTCTGAGCATCCTAGATGACCTCGGCGCAAATCATGATGCACCCTGAGCGAGCAACTGGCGCTGAGGTCCAGGCGCTTCTTCGAAGCCGTGGTAGAGCCACGTCGAGGAGGAGCAACGCCGAGGTCAGCGGCAGGGGCCGATCAGGGGGTGTTATTGCTTCAGCCGAGTTCATCCTGCGCCCCATCCTCCAGGCAATTGACACGTCGCCGACTCAAGTATAGGAAGGCAGGCGCCTTGCCCCAAAAAAGCGCTTGCTTTCCGACTCCCTCGCGGGTAATTCCGTGTCTTGCTGGCCGGGCGGGCCTGATGTGCCAAATTGATGGAGGTGCGCTGTGATCATAGGAGTCCCCAAGGAGATCAAGGTCCAGGAGTACCGTGTCGGGCTCGTCCCCGCTGGTGTGAAGGCGCTGGTCGATCGTGGCCACAAAGTCCTGGTGGAGACCAGAGCCGGGGTCGGCTGCGGCAACCCGGACGAGGAGTACGTCCGCTGGGGCGCGGAGATCGTGGACAGCGCGGGCGAGGTATGGGACCGGGCTGAGATGATCGTCAAGGTCAAGGAGCCCATCGCGCAGGAGTACCCGCTGTTCAAGGACGGACAAGTTCACTACACGTACTTCCATCTGGCCGCCGCGGTGCCCGAACTGGCGTCGTCCCTCATCGAGAAGAACATTGCGTCGGTGGCCTATGAGACCATCGAGCTGGCCGACGGCTCCCTGCCCCTACTTCGTCCC
>CAYOTU010000224.1:0-6273 GCA_964406905.1 uncultured Myxococcales bacterium
GAGCACGCAGAGCGCGTTCAGGACGGAGGAGCACGCAGAGTACGCCACGATTGAGGCAGCGACCTGTTTGTCTCTACCATATCAGAGCAGATCTCGGCCTAAATAGAATGCCCGTCACAGGCCCGAATTGTGCAGGCCGATGATCGGTGCCCCTTTTTTTCCAAAGACCATTGAATCAGAACACTGTGACCGATGCGGCCTTGAAGGTCAGGATCACCTCGCTGCCGATGGTAAAACCGAAGCTCCGGAGGGACTCTTGGGTGATGAGAGCCTGGAGGGGGATGCCTACGTCCGCGGTTACGAGGATGCCTGTGCCGCGCTCCTGGAGAGCGGTGACACGGCCGGGGAATGCATTCTGCGCGCTGGACTTGACTGCCTCCCTTGAGACCAGAACAGCAGATGGATCCACTGCGGCTCGGGCTGGCCCGCTGCGGTTTGTCATTACACGAATCTCTACTCCGCTTCCTGCCAGGAGGAACGTAGTCTCTCCACGCTGGATAATCTCGCCGTCGAGGAGGTTGTCCACAGCAGAAGGTGCGACACGACCCCGCTCCAGACGCACGACATCCGCGGAGAGCCGGTAGGCCTGGTCGAGTTGGTGGGTGGCGATCACCAGGGTACTCCCCTGGCCCAGCAGGTCCCGGATCGCTGCTTCCACCTCGAACACGCTGACCGCGTCCACGTTGGCCAAGGGCTCGTCCATGAGCATGACCTCCGGGCGGAGGACGAGTGCGCGAGCCAGGGACACCCTCTTTGACTCTCCCCCGGAGAGGGTACGCGCTGCACGGTCCAGAAGATGAGTGAGCCCCAGGGCCTCAGCGGCCGCGCCCACGCGGCGGTTGCGGTCCTGCACGGACACGCCCCTTGCCCTGAGCCCGAAGTCGATGTTGCGGCGCACTGAGGAGTGGAAGAGATAGGGGTTCTGGAAGCAGAGGGTCACCCGTCGTTGCAGGTCACGACGCTGGCCCCGAGACGTAGCGTATGGATCGGTCCCCAGCACCTCCACCACGCCGGTGGTGGGCAACTCCAGCCCGGCCAGAATTCGCAGCAACGTGGTCTTGCCCGCGCCGTTCCCACCGATCAGGACGTGGACCCTGCCCGCTTCCAGGGCCAAATCATCGAGGTCCAGGACCGTCTCCCCCGCGAAGACCTTTGTCAGGTTCGCCACTCGAATCGCCGGGGCACCGCTCATCCGTCCTCCTCCCTGCCCTGGAGGTACCTCAGCAGAAAGTTCACCCCAAGGGCCACTGACAGGAGGATCAGGCCGAGGGCCATCGCACAGGCAAACTCGCCTTTGGAGGTCTCGAGCGCTATCGCTGTGGTGATGTTGCGGGTGTGCGCTGCGATGTTACCGCCCAGGATCATGGAGACCCCGACCTCGCCGATCACCCGGCCAAACCCAGCGGCCACGGCAGCGAACAACGCGAAGCGCCCCTCCCAGAGCATGGTGGTCGCCACACGGGAAGGGGTAGCGCCCAGGCTACGTGCTGTCTCCCGCACTGAGCGATCCAGGGATGCGAGCGCTGTGTGGGTAAGCGCGATGATGATGGGCAGGGCCAGGATGACCTCCCCAATTATCATGGCCTTGCGGCTGAAAAGCATGTCCAGGGGGCCGAGCAGGGATCGCCGGGTAAGAAAAGCATAGACGAAGAGCCCCACAACCACCGTGGGCACGGCCATGAGGGTCTGGGTCAGGGTGATGATCAGCCGTCGGCCCGGGAACTTCACCGTGGCCAGGAAGAGCCCAGCGGGGATACCCAGGAACGCGCAGATGATGATGGCCGCGCCGGAGACCTGGAGGGAAACGCAAACCGCGTCGAACACCTCGGGGTCCCCAGAAAAGATCTTCTGTAAGGCCTCGCCGAACGCGTCGAGAAGAAACTCGAATCCGCCCATCAGTGCTCCGTGATGAGTGGCACCGCGTCCGGGTGGAACAGCAGCTCGCCGTCCTTCCGGAAGTCTCCGATGATACCCTGCCCCTCCACGGAGGTGAGCCAGCCGATAAACTCCATGGCCTCCTCATACCGCACGTGGGGATGGCGCGCCGGGTTCACCGCTATCACGCCGTAGGGGTTGAAGAGACGCGGGTCGCCCTCGACAAGCACGATCAGGTCCAGCTTGCCCCGGTACGCTAGATAGGTCCCCCGGTCGGCCATTGTATAGGCCAGCTTCTCGTCGGCCAGGGTCAGTACAGCTCCCATGCCCTGGCCCACGGGCATGTACCAGGTCCCCTCGGGAGAAACGCCCGCTTCCCGCCAGAGCCGCAGCTCCTTCTTGTGGGTGCCCGACTCGTCGCCCCGGGAGATGAACGCTGCCTTCGCTTCAGCGATCTTCTTCAATGCCGCGGCCACGTCTTTCGCCCCGCGGATCCCCGCGGGATCAGAAGCTGGCCCCAAGATGACGAAGTCATTGTGCATAACGTCCCGGCGATTGACGCCGAACCCCTCTGCCACGAAGCGGTCCTCAGCCTCCCGCGCGTGGACCAGGATCACATCCACGTCCCCGGCCTCGCCATGCTTGAGCGCCTTGCCGGTGCCGACCGAGATCACCTTCACCTGGGTGCCGTGCTTCTTTGCAAACGCGGGAAGCAGCTCATCGAGCAGGCCGGAGTTGTCCGTACTGGTCGTTGTGGCCAGCTTGATGCTGCGCATCGAGACCGGAGGCACCTCGTCGCTGGTCACCTCCTTGTCACCGCAGCATCCAAGCGCCAGGCCAGCGACCAGGACAATGACCAGCGCTGCCTGAACCAAAATCCTGATGAACGCCCTTTTCATTCCGTCTTGTCCTTTCCCGTAGTCTCCATCTTCCCGAGATCCTGAAAATCGTATCCGGCCGCGCCTTCGGCGGCGACTCGCCGGAGGTCTTCCAGCAGAAAATCCAGGAAGCGGACCATCTGTGGGTGAGAGGTGAACTCCACCGGCACAGCCAGCTTGAACGGCTCGTTGCGCAGAGGCAGGAAGTCCAGCCCGCAGAGCTCCGCAGCGATCCTTATTCCAACCCCTGCGTCAGCGCGGCCATTGCGAACGGCGAGGGCGAGCTCCAGATGGGACGGGAACGCACCCACGCCCTTGATCCCGTCGGGGTCGATCCCCTGCTCGGCCAGCAGCTCCCTCACAAGATGATAGGTCCCGGACCCGGGCTGACGCTGGGCCATGGTCATCCCCTGCTCCGCTATGCTCCCGAGATCGGTGACATCAGCTACGCGACTTGCGTCGAACATCAAGCCCATGTGGCGAGTGAACAGATGAAACATGTAGCAGCCCTGCTCCCCCGCTGCCAGCTCCCGTACGTGGCTGTTGTCGACGTGGTAGGCCGTCATGTGCGCAGCGCCGTTTCCAAGAGCGCGAAGCCCGACGAGACTCCCTACCCTCGCAGCGACCACAGGGATCTCGCCCACGGTCCGATACCGCTCCTCGACCTGGGAGAGCAGCCAGTCGTCGCTCCCCATCTGGATCAGCATCTCGTCCAGCATCGCACCCATGAGGCCGCGGGTCGGGTAGATGGTGTTGCGCTCGACCCATTGGTCTATCAGGTGCTTTGGAAACAGCCACTTGCCCGAGATCCGGGCAGCGGGGAGCTGTCCCCGGGCCACCAACGCGTAGATCTTCTTCTCGTTGAGCCTGAGGTACGCAGCGATCTCTCGGGTGGTAAGGTACTCGGCCATGACAGTCAGTCTCCTGAGTCTGAGGCGGGGACCTTACTTCACCGACTAACGGCGAACAAGAAAATACTTACCAATTCCACCACAAACTAACAGCGCCATCGCCGCACCCCGCGGAAGACCGCGATGGCAAACAGCAGCAGCAGAAAGCCAAAGGGTGCGCTGACCGGCGCTGCCGCGCAGCCGCCGGAGCGCACGCCGTCGGTCCCGGGCTGGATGGGGGCTGGATCGGGAGCTGTCTCCGCTCCCGGGACCTCGGCTCCCGCCCCTGTGTCAGGCGCTGCAGATGGGATGTCCGGCTTCACCTGACTATCCGGCGGGGCTGGAACGTCCGGCGGGACATCCGGGGAGAACACCTCCTCCGGAACCGTGTCCGGGGCCTCCACCACGTCCGGCGTCGGCTCGGGTGAGGGCTCGGGGACCAACTCGGGATCCGGGGGCTCCGGGCAGATCCCCTGCCCCGCCTTGAGGATGATGAAGCTATCGAGGAGTTCGACGTTGGAGGAATCGTTGTCGATGGTCTGCTCCGCGGTGGAGATGGCCTCGTAGGTGAGGGACGGGCCGTCGATGGTCACGGAGACGAAGTGGTGCTTCCCTGAACAGACCTCACTGCCGGTGGCCGCGCCGCAGACCCAGCTAATGAGGTCCAGCTCCACGCCGAAGACATCGAACTCGTCGTAGACGAACGCGCCCGCACCGCCGGTGATCACGTAGACCGTGCCATCGTGAAACCCCTGGGACAAGGTCCCCTGCTCAGGGCCAGACCCCTCATTGAGGGGGTTGAACCGCTCGTAGTAGTGGTTGTGGCCCGCGAAGACGATGTCGACATGATGTTTGTCAAAGACCGGGATCAGCGCGGGGTTCTGGCCGCACTCGTTGGGGCCGTGGTTGAACTCGAAGTCCCAGAAACCCAGGTCAAAGGCCAGATGGCTCGTGTATGGCGGGTGGTGCAGGACGACGATCTTCCAGGTCCTTGGGTTGTCCGTCAGGACCTGGTCCAGCCAGTCCGCCTGCTCCTGGAAGGGGATCTCCCCCCCCTTGAAGGTCTGCGAGGACAGGGAGATGAAGATCGCGTCCGCGGTGGTGAAGAAGTAGTAGTCCTCGGTCTGGGTGACGCTGTTGTCGGGGTAGCTGAAGAGCTGGTTGTAGTTCGCACCGTCCCCATCCTCCGGGCCGTCGTCGTGGTTCCCGATGGAGGCCATGAAGGGGGTGTTCGCCAGGAAATGGCCCGAGGACTCGAAGAAGGTGCGCCACTGGCCGGTCTGGTCCCCGTCTTTGACGATATCTCCGCTGTGGATCAGGAAGAGGGGTTGATCACCGACAGATTCAGCGAGGATCGGGTTCCAGTGGATCTGGGGGAGCCACTCCACGTCCGGACGGTTATCTCCGAGGACCACGAAACGATAGGGCGTACAGGGCTCATCCGACGCTGTCCGGAAACCGAAGGTGGCGGACCACTCCCCCGGGCCGCCCACCTGGTACGTATAGTTTGTGTTCGGTGTAAGCCCTGTCAACTCGACCACGTGGATGGCCCCGAGGTCTCCGTTCCCCTGGAAGCTCTCCCCTGTAACCTGGTCGTCAAAGCTCCCACCCACGCCGTACCTGACGACGCTCGGATCAGCGACAGAGTCCGTGGCCCAGGTCATGGTCATGGTTGTCGCTGTGTCGGGATGGCTGTACGAGAGATGGACATCCCTGATTGTTCCAGCGCGAGCGGGCAGGGCCATTAACAGGAGCAGGGCCAGGGTGCCGGTGGTTCGTCTCATGTTTTCCTCCGTGTATCGAAGCGTGAACCTCTGCGCCGTGCCACCAGGATACCAACGACCAGGAAGACGAGGGCGAGGATGGTGACGGGCCGAGGTACGGGTCCGGAAGAGCATCCGCCCGAGTGGCTCCCGGCCACATCGTGCACGGGAATGAAGGTATCGACCGGAGGGGCCTTGGTGTCCTCTGATGAAGCGAACTCCGGCGACGTAAGGTCTGGCGACGGCACGAGGTCGGGGGTTGCCTGCTGGTCCTGGGTGATATCCATGTCCGTGTCAGGAGACAACGGCGGGGGGCAGAGCCACTCACACGCGCCGTCGGTGCATTGGAAGGCCCCGTTGACACAGTCCGACAGGGGCGGCTTGTCCTGGCAGCCGGCGTCATCCAGGCACTCCGGCTCGGATACACAGACCCACAGGCAGGTCCCCTCGGGCGTACACTCCCAGTTTCCGGGACACGCGTCATCCGCGGGCACAGGACAATCTGCCGGGGTCTCACAGGCAGGAGGTGGCGCGCAGACCCAGACGCACTCGAAGTTGACGCACTCCCAGGCCCCCTCACAGGTGCCGACTTCGCCGTCCGCGCAATCAGCCGGAGAGACGCAGGCGGGGGGTGTCCCAATCTCGATCTCGTCTATAATCATGGCGTTATCCACATCCCAGGTGGACATCTTCACCCACTCCCCCGCTATCTCGACGATCTGGAAGTTGTGGACTGAATCCACCTGAAGGATCTCGTGGGGGAACATCTGGTTCATGAAATCCGGATTGGAGTCGTAGAGCGGGGCCCCGCCACCGCCGGTCACGACGTAGTGGAGGCCGTTGCCGCTGATTCCGCGCTCGTAGAGG
>CAYOTU010000225.1:0-6266 GCA_964406905.1 uncultured Myxococcales bacterium
CGGGACCCGAAGGGCCTGTACAAGAAGGCCCGCGCTGGCATCATCCCCGAGTTCACCGGCATTTCCGCACCCTACGAGGAGCCCGAGGCCGCGGAGTTGATCGTGGATACGGACAAGCTGAACCTCGAAGAAAGCGTCGTCGCGGTGGTGGCCTACCTTGAGGATAAGGGCGTGGTCCCCCGCGCCTGAAGCCTCGACGTAGCCTCGTCATTCCATCGGCAATACGTAGAAGTACAGGGCGAAGAAGTGGCAGACGCTGCCGCCCAGCACCCAGAGATGCCAGATTGCATGATTGAATGGCAGCCGTTGCCAGACGTAGAATACCACGCCACCTGTGTAGGCCAGACCGCCTGCGCCCAGCAGGACTAAACCGCCTGTGGACAGGGCCTCAGCCAATGGCTTGATCGCTATGATCGCCATCCATCCCATGGCGATGTACAAAGACGCGGTCAGCCAGCGGGGAGCGTTCAGGAAAAAGACGGCGGTGACGATTCCCACCAGCGCCACCCCCCAAGTAAGCCCGAACATGGTCCATCCCCATGGCCCGCGCATGGAGACCAGGCAGAAAGGCGTATAGGAGCCCGCGATCAGCAGAAAGATGGCGGCATGATCGAGTAATCGGAAGAACCGTTTGACGCGGGGGGACCGGAACGCGTGGTAGAACGTCGAGGCCAGGTACAGCAGGATGAGCGAGGCCCCGTACACGCTGAACGAGACCACCCGCCATGCATCTCCGTACAGCCCCGCACAGGTCACCAGAACGGACAACGCGGCAATGCTCAGCGCAACCCCGATGCCATGGGTCAGCGCGTTCGCTATCTCCTCTTTGGTCGAGTACCGGCCAGCGGATTCGACATCTGAACCCATTCGTGCCTCCGAGCAGGTCAGAAAATTTTAGCGTCGTCGCTGGCCGCGACCGCGGCGCTGACGTCGATGAGCACGGAGCCGCCGGATTCCTCCATGCGGAGGGTGATGGTCCCGAATTGCTTGAGCAGGCCCCTGCGGACCCGAGTTCGTACCGTGGGCAGGTTGGTCCCCTCCAGGGCCTCCAGGGGCAAGGGCAGTCGTCCAGCGGGGGTGTCCAGGGAGAGAGAGCCGATGTCCTCCGCACCGTCCCCGGAGATGACGAGCCAGACATAGGACTCGCTGAGGGGTTCCAGGTGGATCTCCTCGATGTCCACCAGGGCCTCCCCCGCGACGAAGACCGGCTGGTCACAGACAGCGCCTGTCCCGCCGGGCCCCTCGAAGGCCAGGAGGTACTCCCCAGCCTCGAGGACCTCCTCGGGCAGGGGGATCTGGAGGCGCAGATCGCCGTCGGGATACGCGTCGGGGAGGGAGAGGTCCCAGGCCACGTCGCTGGTTCGAGTGAGGGAGAGGAGGCGGACCCGCACGGGGCCTGTCAGGTGGTGGATCGTAACCCCCAGGCCGCCGCCCCCGCTGCCCTCCACGATAGCAGACGCGGGGAGACGGATCTCGGACACGGGCGCGTCCTTGCGGATTCGAATGTGATGATCCGACACGAAGCGCTGGTCCTCCGCTTGGACCTCGAGGATACAGCGGGGCGCGGTGATGGCCGCGTTCGGCGGCACGGCCCAGGCGTGGCCCGTTCGCGCAGGATGGATCCAGACCGGAGGGCCCAGTTCCAGGCGCTCGTCGTCACAGACGAGGGCCGCTGCGGTCACGTCTACAGGCACCGGTGTCACTGCGTAGAGAGGCTGGGGGTCGTCCACCTGAAGGAGGCGGGGACCTGCCCATGTGAGGGGGGTCGGGTCGTCGTCAGGGGTCGTTGCGTCGACAGGCGCTTCCAAGGGCGCGTCGACGCGCTCGTCCTGGGCCAGTGCGGAGGTGCAGAGGGAGGCGCTGAGGGCGAGAAGCAGCAGGGTGGTGGTTCGTGTTTGTCTCATGGCATCCAAGGGATCAACGACAGCTTCCGAAAGAACTTCATGTCTTTGTCCGTAACCGGACGAATTCATCCGATTTTCACCAATAGGATAGGCATGGGGTGGGCGATCTCCAAATTTTTCACCTTGTGTGCTACCTTGAAATCAAGACGATCGTGTTGGAGAGAAGGCTATGATTACGCACCGCACCACGCTCGTGTTAGTGGGATTGATCTTGGTGGTCCTGTCGGGCTGTCGGAGTGAGGACGCGGCGCGGATCACTGCCCGGGCTGACTCCCCCTCCGCCCCCTCCGGGGGCACCTCCCCCACGGAGGGGGGAGGAGTACAGAGGGCGGCTCCGGCCACGGCTGAAGCCCCTCCCACAGCCGAAGCAATCGGGGCTGGAAAGCTCCTCCCACAGCCCGAGCCTCCTGACGTCCGGCTTTCGGTTCTGGCGGGGTCCTGGTATCCGGGCGATCGAGAGGTCCTGGCTGCGACCATTGACGGTTACCTTGATGGCGCTTCGCAGGCTCCTGACGGCCATCCGATTGCGTTGATCTCTCCTCATGCAGGGATCAAGTTCAGTGGCGCGGTTGCGGGCCATGCTTACGCGGCCCTGCGGGGCCGGACCTATGGCCGGGTTTTTGTTGTCGGACCCAGCCACCATGTCGGGTTCCACGGGGTGAGCGTACCCAACTTCACCCACTATGAAACCCCACTGGGGCGGGTCCCCTTGGACCTTGAGACCGCCACGCTCCTCCGGACCCATCCCCTCTTCGGATACAACGAGGAGGCCCATGAGGGGGAACACTCGGTGGAGATTCAGCTCCCCTTCCTTCAGCGGGCCTTGGATGGCACCCGCTGGACCTTCGTACCGATGCTCGTCGGGCGAATGACCCCGGACGAGGCCGCTGACGCGGGGGCTTGGCTCCGCAGCGTCCTGGCCCCGGGGGATCTGCTGGTGGCCTCGTCGGACTTCACCCACTGGGGACGGGGCTTCGGCTACGCTGGACCCCCCGGGGCTTCTTTTGGCCCCGAGGAGGCGCGGGAACGGCTTCCGGCCCTCATGGAGGCCGCCTGGGCCGCCATCCGATCGGGGGCCCAGGCCCGTTTCTGGGACCACAAGCGGGAGACAGGGGACACGATCTGCGGCTTTCTGCCCATAACGATGCTCCTGGGAGCGATCCCCAAAAATGTTCGCGCCCAGCTACGCGCAACAGATACCTCCGGCGCGATCACCGGGGATTGGACCCGGTCGGTCAGCTACCTGGCGGCCCAGTTCAGCGGCCTCTGGCCCTACTCGGGCGTTCGCGTGGAGCCCGGGGTCACCGAGGAGGAGAAGGACGCGCTCCTGCGCCTCGCCCGGGGCACGGTGGAGGCCTGGATCCGGGAGGGGCGCAGGCCAACTCCCGCCGACCTCGGCGTCGTATTGACCGAGCGCCTGCGGGCCGACTCGGGCGTGTTCGTGACCCTGAAGAAGCATGGCCGCCTCCGCGGCTGCATCGGCAATATCCCCCCGAGCAAGCCCCTGTTTCAGGGAGTTCTGGACAACTCCGTAAACGCTGCTTCCCGAGACAGGCGTTTCCCTCCTGTGACACCGGACGAGCTGGACCAGATAGAGATCGAGATCTCGGTCCTCACGCCACCCGTCGCGGTGGAGGGGCCTTGGGGCGTGGTCCTGGGCCGGCACGGGGTATGGATCGATAAGGATGGTCGCTCAGCGGTCTACCTGCCCCAGGTCGCGCCGGAGCAGGGCTGGACCATCCCCCAGACCCTGACACACCTCTCGCAGAAGGCCGGTTTGCCCCCCGACGCGTGGACCGAGGGCATGACCTTCCGGGTCATGGAGGCGATCGTTTTTGCCGAATCACGACCCTGAGGACAGCGCTGTGACCCCGACCCCTCGATCGTCAACCCTGCCCCTTGCGCTCGCGGGGTTCGTGGGCCTCGCTGGCCAGGGGCTGCTGTTCCGGGAGCATCTGCGCCTCTACGGCGGGGACGAGTTGGGGATCGGGATCTTCCTTGCCTCCTGGCTCCTCTGGATAGCCGCGGGTGCGAGTCTCCACCGCCGCCTGCCCGGGGGACGCCGCGCCTTCTTTTTTGTCTTGACCCTCCAGCCCCTGGCCATCCTTCTCGCCGCGTTGTTCCTCTGGCAGGCCCGGACCTGGGCCGGCCTGGGCTCCACGGAGCCCTTCCCCCCCGCTTTGCTCTTCCCCCTGACCCTCTTGGCCGTCGCACCCGTGTCCCTGGCCACGGGCTGGCTCCTGCCCGCTGGGACCCGGCGCCTGGCCGCCACGGGGCCGCCCGACGAGGCCGTGGGGCGGGCATGGGCAGCGGAGGCCCTGGGCGGTGCGGTCGGGGGCGCTACCGTGACCCTGGTTCTGGTCTTGGGTGTTTCGCCCCTGACCCCCTTTGAGAATCTTCGGAACCGTGCCCTCCCCCTCCCAGCCGGTGCGGAGGTCCTGGAGACCCTGGACACGCCCTACACGAGCTGGACCGCTGCCCGGTTCGGCGGAGGAACGGCTCTTTATGGGGACGGCGCGCTGCGCGCGCATCTAGTCGGGGACGGAGACGCTGCCTGGCGTGCGGCCGCGTTGCTGGCCCAGCGCCCCGGAGCCCGGCGTGCAGGGATTCTGGGCTTTGGCGCTGAGGCCCTGGCATGCCGCCTCCTGGACGCGGGACTCGAAGAGGTGGTGGTGGTGGGGCGGGATCCCGCCTGGCCGGCCCTCCTGCGGCGCTACGCACCACCGGCCCTGGTAGCGTGCCTGAATGACCCCCGCCTGATTTTCTCCACGGGGGACAGGCCACCTGCTGGGGCAAAGTGGAATCTGGCCTGGTTGGCGCATGGGGATCCTACTACCGCAGCCGCTGCTCGGTTTCTGACACGGGAGTCCCTGGTGCGGGTCCGGGACGCGCTGGAAGAGGACGGAGTCCTGGGGCTGGAGATTACCGTCACAGAGAACGTCCTTGACGGATCAGCGTTGGCCTACGCGGCCGCGGTGGACGCTACCCTTGCGTCGGTGTTCGCCGAGGTAGAGGCCACAGCGAGTGAGCACATGGTCTTCCTCGCGTCCGACGGCCCCGTTCTCATGGATCCGGATGCGTTGGCCGCGCGCCTCGACGGGCGGCAGGATCCAGGTCCGCTGCCAGGTGCGGGCCTCTCGGTGGGCTTCGAGCCAGCGCGCATGGCAGCCCGCAGGGCTCGCCTGGATGCAACCCCCGCCGGGCCGATCTCAGCGTCGCGGCCCTCGGCCCATCTTCTCCATCTTCTCCATGAAGGGCGGGCGAGTGGCGACCCCCTGGTGGGCCTCCTGGCGACCCGGGGCGGCCTGGCGCCCTGGCTGGTCCTGGTCCTGGCCCTCGGGGTCCTGCTGGTGTGGGGACGCGCAGTACGGCGGGGGGAGGACGGGGCAGCGGCGCCCACTGCCATGGTCGCGTTCGGGGGTGGAGCAGCCATGGGCTGGCAGCTCGTCCTCCTCTTGATCTGGCAGTTCCGTCTCGGCAGCCTGGCCGCGCATTTTGGTGTCCTGAGCGGCCTGTTCATGCTGGGGCTTTGGGCCGGCGCCCGTGGTATGACCAGTCGGATCCGTAGCGGAGGCCCGCGTCTCCTCGTTGCCTGTGCCGGCGCGCTTCTCGTTGCGGGTGGGCTCCTTCTCGGTCTGACCCTCCTGGATCCGGGGCCGCTGACAGGACCGTTCCTTTTGGCCGCGGCCGTGGCCCTGGGTCTTGCGGGAGGCGCGTTGATCCCCGTCGCAGCGAGCGTCCTGGCCGCAGCAGGGGCCTCGCCCGGCTCGGCATCGACGCGTCTCTCCATGGCTGATCACCTAGGAGCGACAATGGCCGCGCTGCTGGCCGGTTTGGCCTTGGTTCCCGAGGTGGGCTTCCCGGGAACAGTGTTGCTGGGCATGGCCGGAGTCGCGGCAGCGGGAGGACTGGCCATGCTGGCCGCACAGGCGCCTGGTCCCAGCCGCCTCCCGTCTTCTCGCACTACCCATGGACGCGGGATCCGGCTGTTTCTTCTGTTGGCCGCGGCTGTTTCCCTCCACCAGGCAGGCCGATGGTCCCCAGCGGAGCGGTCCCCCGAGGATGCGTCGCTGGCCTCTGTGGGGCTCTCGATCTGGGAAGTAGCAACCGAGCCCTTTCCTCACAAGGTGCGGCGGGATGGAGCAGGGCGCTGGCAACGGCTCCGAATAACTCGCGGTGCGCCCCGGGCCCCTGGCTACGAAGGGCCCGTGTCCCTCTGGCTGGACCTGGACCGTGATGGCGTGATCGTGGATGCGAAGATGGGGCCCCATCGGGCGACCCCGTCCTAGGTCTGGGGCATCGAGGACGGGGTGGAGGGGCTCGGGGGGGCGCGGGCTTGCGATCTTCATCTGCGAGGCGAGG
>CAYOTU010000226.1:0-6252 GCA_964406905.1 uncultured Myxococcales bacterium
TCGATGGGCTTGGCCTCCTCGATGGGCTTGGCCTCCTCGATGGGCTTGGCCTCCTCGATGGGCTTGGCCTCGATTTTTTCGATGGCCTCGTCCTTGTCGGTGGCCGCCTCGGGGGCCTTCTTCTCGGTCTTCTTTGTCTTCTTTTCGGCCTTCTTTCCGTCTGTCTTGCCCTTGTCGTTACAGCCCATGGCAAACGCCAGGGCCAGCAGAATCGTCAGCATCCATGTGAAGCGCATGATTTCCTCCCGGGGTAGTTTAGCGCCCCGAGACGGTACCCCCGGAAATGCGCGGGTGTCAAGCGGGCCAGGAGGTCCCCTTGAGGAGGACCTCTCGCCACGGGTACCAGCGGTTTCGGATCTGGCCTACCAGGTAGAGGGAGCCTGTGACCAGGACTGTACCATCGGGACCCGCAGCCTCCATGGCCGCGTCGAGCGCGGCCATGGGGTCAGCCTCTACGGTAGCGGGGATGTCCGCGGCTCGGGCCGCTTCCGCTATTTCCTCAGCAGGGACCGTGGCCTTGCCGTAGAGGTCGAGGCGTGTGGCCACGAGGGACGACGCGGTCCCGCGGAGGGAGGCCAGGAGCGGCCCCGGTGCGCGCGCACCGGAGGACGCGACCAGGACAACCAGGGGGCTCCGCCTCACCACGGCGCGGACGCTGTCCAGGAGCGCGGCCATCTTTTGGGGATTGTGTGCGCCGTCCAGGATAACCAGGGGTGAGTCCTGGACCTGCTCGAAGCGTCCGGGGTAGCGGGCCTTAGCGAAGCCCGAAGCGATGTGCGCCGAGGTCACGGCCAAGCCTGTCGCTGCCAGGCGGTCCAGGGCCGCCGCAGCGACGGCCGCGTTGCGTGCCTGGAAAACGGCCGCACTCGGGAGCCTGACCGGCACGTCCCCGAGGTGGGGGAGGCGCAGGATCACCTCCCGGGTGCCGTCGAGGGACGGCTCGGCGGTGTGTACCAGGATGGTTTCTGGGCGTACCGGGAACAGGGGGACGCGCAGGGACTTCGCCTCCCGCTCCACCACGTCGAACCCGGGCCCCTCCACAGCTACGCAGGGGACCCCCGCCGCCATGATCCCTGCCTTATGCCACGCGATCTCCTCCAGGGTCTCGCCCAGGGCCCGGGTGTGGTCCAGGCCGAGGTCCGTGATCACGGTCAGGCGTTTACGCAGACCCTGGATCAGATCGAAGCGTCCCCCGACGCCCGTCTCCATGACCGCGACCTCCAGGCCCCGATCCCGGAAGACCTCGTAGGACGCGGCCAGGGAGGCCATGCCGTGGACCGATGCAGGGCAGGCGCTGTCCGCTCGGAACGCCTCTGCCACGGGCCGGACCCGGTCCACCGCGTCCGCGAATTCATCGGGCCCGCAGTAGCGGCCCTCGCACCAGGTCTTTTCAGTAATTACTTGAAGATATGGCGAGACATGGAGGCCTGTTCTGATCCCCGCTGCGTGGAGACCATGGGCCAGGAAGGTAGACACAGAGCCCTTGCCCGAGGTCCCGGCGATCTGGACAGCGTCGAACGTGGCCTGAGGATCCCCCAGCTCCCGGTTGAACCGCCGGACCGCTGCCAGCTTCCCCTCGGGGCTCCGGTCCCGGGGTTCCAGCCGTACAACGTCAACGTCAATGTAGCGCTGGGCCGCCAGGTAACGCGCGATTGCGGGATTCGAATTCATGTGCGGTCAGGTTCAGAGCAGCGGTAGGAATTTGGTTGCCACCGCGCCCATCAGGGAGAAGAGACCACGCAGTTCCACCACGATAGCGTCCTCGTCTTCCTGCACGGTCGCAGTCGCTTCGACGAGGAGCTCTTCGGGCAGCTCCGTGAGCGCTGCACGGATAGCGTTTTCGACGACCTTGTGCGCTATGGCCTCGCTGTCCCCCAGGGAGGGCAGGGAGAAGCCGCCCTTCTTCTTTTTCTTTTTCTTCTTCTTCTTAGGCTCCGGCATGTGGAAGCGCTCGCCCAAGGCCCGGGGGCTCAGGACAGCGAACGCAAGCGCGTCCCCGGCCAGGAGGCTGCGCACCCGCTTCGCCTGCGAAGACTCTGCGTGCTCCTCGACGTCGAAGAGGCGGTCGAAGCCCCCCATGGTCCGGGAGATCCAGCAGCCCGCTTCCTCGCAGTACCAGGCGAAACGCACTCCCCCGACCTTGCCCCCGCCCTTCTTGAAGCGGACCACGGTGAGCGGGTGCTTGCGAAAAGTCTCGGGCCGCGTGATGTAGCGCTTCAGGTTGAACACCCGCTCGAGGCGTGCTTTCAACTCGGAGACGTTATTGGGCTGGAGGTAGACCATCCAGCCCTCGTCCCATTTTTTCAGGTCAACGTATTTCGCCGAGGGCCAGGCCACTGCGGGACCTGACAGGAGCTCGCCGAGCTGCGTCTGCCAGGTCGAATCCAGGAACTCCACGGGGTCGATTTTCTTGCTCTTGACCCCCTTCTCGAACAGCAGGTCCGAGATACGCCTGGTCCATGACTGAGCCTCGTTCAGGAAGAAAACAGTCGTGACCGGTGTAGCGGGGGGCAGGAAGTGGTCCCAGCCGGGCTGCACGGGGAATCGGGCCTGGGCCAGGATATCGGCCATGGCGCCGTCGCCCACGTTCAGGCGCAGGGTCACAAGGTCCTCACCCCCGGGCCGGATGGCCAGGTCCACGGTCTGCCAATTCCCCAGTTCTTCAGGGAGGACGCTCCATAGCAGGAGGGGTCCAGCTGTCTCCTCGGCCACGCCAACGAGTCGCTGAACGCCGATGCGGAGTCGGATCCCCGAGCTCTTGGAGGCTTCGTCTATTGGGTTCGTACACCTGATTGCCGGACTGGAGGGAGCGCGGATGCGGACGAATAGCCCGGCGTCGTCTTCCTTCACCGAGATCTCAGGCACCGTGCTCTTCCCCGTGTCAGGCAGGAAGGAGCGCAGATCCTCGATCCAGATGTCCAGGTCATTTCGGAGGGCCGTCCGATCCGGGCCAGCTGGGATCTGGAAGGTCGCTGTCGCGTCCAGGGAATGGATCCCCGGAGTCCCCTCTGCGTCCACCCCCACCGTGAGTGCGGAGACGAGTAGGTGCGCCGCGGTCGGGCCGGGCTCCAGAAGGCCCACGGGGATCCACCGTCGGAGGAGGCGCCGCAGCCGCGGTGCGTTTGGGTCCTCACCCAGGGGCTGGTCCAGGAAGGCCTGCCAGTCGTCCAGGCGCAGCTCGAGGAGCGGCGGCGGACAGGAAGGGGCCTGTGCCGGGGCCTTCTCCTGGAGCAGGGACTCCAGCGCCACAGATTCGGGCTCTGGCTCGCGCCCGCACGCGGCCACGATAAGGATGAGCAGGACGAGGAGGAGACGCTTCATGGGCTATTTCCCAATGGGAGGAGCCGGAGATACCGGAAGCTGCGGGGGCCGAGATCCCCCACCTGGATTTGACCGTCTACCACCGGGACGACCTCGCCGCTGAGGAGATCTTTCGCGGAGGCAGCGGCCCCGTCCGTGGTGGCCGTGACAGCCAGCGCGCCGGTCTCCCCGAGGTTGAACGCGCACAGCACTTTTTCGTTATCCGTGCAGCGCAAGAGGCCCCAGACCTCGGCGGAGGTCGGGGACCGGATCTCCGCTACTGTAGCGCCCCCGCGAAGAAGGGCCGCACTACTCCGGCGCGCCCGGATCAGCGCGCGGTACAGGCTCAGGAGGGAGTCGGGGTCCTCGGTCTGAGCCGCTACGTTGATCGTCGCTGTCTCCGGGTGGAGGGGCTCCCAGGGTGCGCCCTCGGTGAAGCCGCCGTTTGCCGCGGCGGTCCACTGCATCGGCTTGCGTTTGGCCTCGTCCCCGAGCGAGGTGCCGTTGCGCATACCGATCTCCTCGCCGTAGTAGATCCACGGGGTCCCGGGCATGGCGAAGAGGAGCCCCGCCGCCAGGCGGGAGGCCTCATCCTCCTCGCCCAACTCCGAGGCGGCGCGCACCATGTCGTGGTTGGTCAGGAAGACCCCGTCCGCGGCCCCCGCTGGGAACTGGTCACCGAAGCGGCAGAGGACGTTCTCGATGTCGACGCCGTCAGATCCCTTGACCGCGCCCAGGAGCGCGGCGGAGAGGTCGAAATCAAAGGTCATCGAGAGACTGTCCCCGTCCCCATGGTACAAGGCAGCGATGGAGTTGGAGGTCCAGGCCTCGCCTACAAGGAGTGCGTCAGGACGGATCGCCCTCATAGCTGCAGCGAAGTCTCGCCACCAAGCCAGGGTCTCGTTTACATCCTGCTGGCCGCCGGCGGGGCCCGTCTCCACGAGGTAGCGGACCGCATCCAAGCGGAAACCGTCCACGCCCTTTTCCAACCAGTAACGGCCAATGTCGTGCATCTGAGCTGTGAGGTCCGCGCTGGCGTAGTTCAGGTCGGGCATCCCACCCCAGAAGATCCCGTAGTACCAGCGATCTCCGTGTTTGTGCCAGGTGGCGCCGCCGTCCCAGGGGCGCTTCCAGTCCTTCGGCGTGTCGCTCCAGATGTACCAGTCCTCGTAGCCTTCACCCGCGGCCGAGGCCTGGAACCAGGGGTGCTGCTTCGAGGAATGGTTCACCACCAGGTCGATGATTACCTTGATGCCCCGCTCGTGGGCCGCGGTGAGGAAGGCCTCAAAGCCCTCCATGCCGCCGTAGTCACCGTGCACGTCCCGGTAGTCGATGACGTCGTAGCCGTGGTAGCTCGGAGAAGGGTGGATCGGCATCAGCCAGATCAGGTCCACCTCAAGATCGTCCCCCTCGCCGGGCACCCCGTCGTTGAGGTAGTCGAGTTTCTCCAGCAGCCCGGCGAAGTCGCCGATACCGTCGCCATCAGAGTCCCGGAAGGAGCGGACAAAGACCTCGTAGCCCACTGCTGTGTGGTACCACGCTGGGTCCTCAATCATGGCAGGAGGTGTGCATGCCAGCGGTCCGGACGAGTCGAGATCCGGAGTCGGGGTATCGATCGCCTGGTCATCGGGTAGTATCGCGTCGGTGTGCGGGATTCCCTGGCTGCATGAGAAACCCAGGGCCATGATCCCGAGGACGGCGAGCAGCTTGTGGTGCATGGGGTGCATGGCCCGATCCTGTCCCTCAGGTCTTCTTTCGTCGGACCTCGACCCTGTAAACGGTTCCGCCCTGCTTACGGCCGATGCGGAACATTTTGAACAGGCCCAGGTGGAGCTCAGCGACGCGTCCGCTCGGGAGCTTCACCGGGACGCGCTCGTCGTTGTCACGGGCCAGGACCTGACATTGGCCGAGACGGGGGTGGTCCAGCCAATCCCCCCGCTCCAGAGAGACATCGTCGAGTTCAATTTCATGGGACTCTGTGTGCGGGGCGTTCGGATCCTCGTCCATCGAAGGTGCGACGGCCGGGGAGAGGTATTCCTCAGCAGCATTCCCCGCTGGCATGGCCTGGAGCCAGAGCTCCAGCCCAGTGGCAGTGTCGTGCATTCGCCGGAGGCTGAGGCTTTCGAAGACCTCGATGAGGAACTCGAATTGGATCACCTCGCCACCAACGAGTTGGCCCACCACGATCTTGTTGCGGCCCACCCCCGACGCAGCAGCGACGGTGTGGATCATCAGGTCGATTTCCTCGTTCTCGCCCACCGAGATGAAGCCCTCGCAGCCGGTGAGTTGGTAGACACCCTGGAAGGTCTCCGCCGCGAGATACGCGCTTTGGGATCGAGAGTATCGCCGGAGTTCCGGGGCCTTGACGTAGCCCACAGCACGGATGTTGCCGCAGTGGATATCGTGATGCTTGCAGAGATCCTTGAGCGAGTCGATAACATCCAGCTCGCGATCTAGGCTTCCCACCATCTTGCGGGACTGACCGATCTCCGTAAATATCATTAGCGCCTCCTCTTACCGCGGTCGCCGAGCGCCGTGCGTTTCCGATTAGGGCCTGCCGGAGGGTGTCAATTGCCCTGGGCCGGCACGCCTGTTGCCCTCAATCCTTGAATAACTTCCGTAGCTTCTCCATTGCGTCATCCGCTGTCTGTGGTGCCTTGACAGCGTCCGCTGGGCCGCCGCCGAAGAGGGCCTCCAACTTCGCCTTGGCCTGGGCGGCCTCCCCCCCGTCCTCGTCCTCCGCGTCCTTGAACGTGAAGTAGAGGCAGAAGTTGCCCTCCTCCCGGTCCCTGATGAACTCAGCGCGGTTTTCGGTGCACTGGTTGTGGACGCTCAGGTCCCAGAACTCGCAGTTCTTGCAGCAGTGCAGGTACGCGTGGCAGTTCGGGCACATATCCCGGCGGCCGATCTTGGTCTCGAAGACCAGCTCCTCGCCGCATTTATGACATTTGT
>CAYOTU010000227.1:0-6249 GCA_964406905.1 uncultured Myxococcales bacterium
GAAGCGGTTATGCAGGTTCGACAGCTCGACCTTTTTGTGGCGGCTCACTGCCCGATAGAGGATCTTGCCCATGCGCTTCGGGGACATGGAGTAGAGCGGCAGGGCCAGCATCGAGAGCTTTGCGCCGAGGGTCTTGGTCTCGACGTCGCTGTAGAAGCCCGTGTTGACCATACCCGGGTAGATCGTTATTACCTGGATGCCGTGTTTTCTCAGCTCCCAGTGGAGCACCTCCGAGGCCACCCCCAGCGCGGCCTTGATCGCTGCGTACGCTCCCCAGGTAGGCATCTTGATGAAGGCCTGACCCGAGGAGACGTTCACGATCTGTCCTTTACCCCGGGCCTTCATGGACGGCAGGAACGCATAGATGTGGTAGAGGGGGCCCCAGAAGTTGACGTCGATGAGCAGCTTCCAGGTATCGAGGCTTGTGGATGCTATTTCCCCGTGGTGCCCCACCCCCGCGTTGTTGATCAGGACGTCCAGATGCCCATGGCGGGCCAGGATCTCCTGTGCGCACGCGTCCACCGCGTCCCGTCTGGTCACGTCTACGACCCGGGTCTCCACCTCCGCGCCCAGGGCCCTGATTTCCGCCGTGGCGATGGCGAGTCGTTCGGAGTCGAGGTCTGAGAGGAGAACCAGCCAGCCCTTCCGCGCGAACTCCTTAGCGGCCGCGAGGCCGATCCCACCTGCGCCTCCGGTGATTAGCACTGACTTCTGCGTGTCGTGTCTCATCCTCAACTCCCATGGTTGCCCGGCGAAAAGCCGGTGAATGCGAAGTCCACGATCTCGCGGACGGTGCGTTCCATATCTTTACCATCGTTCAGTCCCCGCTCCAGGTGACGGATCGCTATGCCCACGAGGCATTGCGACACCACTGCGGAGTCGCAGGGTCGTGCGATGCCTTCCTGGATGGCGTGGTCCAGGAAGCCCTGCGCCAGGGACGCGAATTCGTCCAGGACCTCTGCTACCCGGGCCTCAAAAGCTACATCGATGGAGGGGCCCTCCTTGAGGAACAGCAAGGCCTCGGTTCGGTGCTCCATGAGTACCCGGGCCGCAGCAGTCACGGAGCGCACCGACGCGTCCTTGTACTCCTGGACCGAGGTCGGGAGCGTCGCAAAGGCAACGTCAAAGCCTGCGACCAGATCCAGAAGGAAGTCGTCCAGGATGGTCTCGAAAACCTCGCGTTTACTGGCGAAGTGCCGGTAGAAGGTGCCTTGCCCTACGCCGGCCTCTGCTACGATGTCCGAAATCTTGGGCGCGTGGTAGCCCCGGTGCCCGAAGACCCGGCGGGCCGCGTCCAGGAGGAGGCCCCGGGTGCGGGCCTTGCGTTCTTCGTCGACTTGTTGTCGATAACTGCTGGCCATTTCTTGACCTCCTGACTACAGGATATCGATCCGGACGGACTTGTCAATCCGTTTGGATAGGTTTAATGAAATCAGAGGGGAATCCACGGTCGCAGGCTCCCGGCTGGGATCGGGTATGGATTTGGGGGGCTACAGGGACGTTAGCCAGTCGTCGATTTTCGGCCAAACGCGAGCGGGCGCGTCGATGCCGAGGAGGAGATCGCAGTGGCCGAAGCCCGGGATCTCGTGGGCGGTGACTGCCGCGTCGGGGAGATCCTCGGGGTGGGTGGCGAAGCGGGCGCGGATGGTCTCGTCGTCCGGGCTCGATATCAGGAGGGTAGGACAGGAGACCCTGTTCAGGCGGTCGAGGAGATTTTTTTCATCTGTCCTGCCTGGAATGCGGCCGCGGGTGCCCCACTCCAGGAAATCGAAGACGACCCCGACCCCCGTGCGGTCAAAGCCCTTCCTGAACCGATCCTTCTCCATGGCGGGTTCGAAGCTCCCCTTCCGCCAGGGGCGGACGAACATCATGGGGTTGCGGCGGCCCTGCCGGAGCTTGCCCGGGAGCCGATCCCATAGGTGCTCCTCCGCCGCGAAGGCCAAGACTCCGAAGTAGTCCAGGGGAAAGGAAGGGAGGATTCGCAGCGCGATCTCTGAGAGCCCGCGTTCCCTGACCTCGAGTGTGATCCGGGCGAGGGTCCGTATTGCGCGCGTTCGAAAGAAGCGGCTTGTGCCCAGGCGGTGGGACGGGGCAGAGAGCGCGCAGATTCCGGAGATCTGGTCGGGGTGGGTCGCCGCGTAGAGCTGAGACAGGAGCCCGCCGAGGCTGTGTCCCACCAGGATCAGTCGCCGAGCACCGGTTCGGGCGCGGACCTCCGCCACCGCGGCGGGGAGATCGAGGTCCAGGTACTCAAGGAATCCCCGGGCCCAGGGCGCGCCCATCTTACGGGAGCGGCCGTGGCCCCGAAGTTCCACGATGAAGACGTCGCGGCCTCCCGCTGCCAGATGCTCGGCGAGGGATCGGTTGGGGTGGTGGAACGTGTAGCGGTTCTGGGCAAAGCCGTGGACCAGGAGGAGTGGCGGAGCGGGAATCGGGGCTGAAGCCCCTCCCACAGACACATTCGGGGACGATGCGGGGAACCAGTCGATGGCGATGGGCGCGGCGTCGGACGCGAACGCGACGAGGGGGACGGGCACGGTTATTTGAACACCAGGGCCCCGGAGGGGCAGAACTTTGCGCATTTGGGGTCGCCGCCACAGAGGTCGCACTTCACAGGGTGATTTGTGGCCTCCTCCCAATGCATGTTGCCGAAGGGGCAGGCAAGGACGCAGGATTGGCACCCGATACAGCGGTCAGTCTTGTGATAGATGGCTCCGGTTGCGGGATCGCGCCAGAGCGCGTTTGCGGGGCAGGCAGCAACGCAGCCCGCATCCTCGCACTGGAGACAGATCGTCATTTTGGAGAAGCCGGGGCGGCCCTGGGGATCCGACGCGATACGGATCCGGGATGTGCCCGGTTGGCCTTCCACCGGGTGAGAGAACGCGCAGGTCATCTCACAGGTCCGGCAGCCGATGCATTTCTGCGGATATATGTGCAGGAGCTTCAACGTCGTCCTCCATAGGGTCCACGAGGGCCCTTACCAACTGATTCGGTGCCAGACTTCGCCCGTGGCCTTTGTCTTGCAAGCGACGCAGATCTCGAAGTCTGCCGCGGCCCGCCCGGTTTTTTTTGCTAACCAGTCGATCTGTTCTCGGGTGCCGGTCGGCGCGCCGCAGATCGCGCATGGGACGAGGTCAAAAGTTCGTCCCCAGATGGTGCGCGTCGTCCCGGTGTCCTCCACCGGAATGGCGTTTGTGGGGCAGCTCGACGCGCAGGCCATGCAGCCAATGCACGTATCAGCGGCCTCGCCGAAGGGCGGGCCGACGATCTTATTCGGCCCCCGCTCCGACATGGTGATGGCGCCGGTTACCAGGGCCTGGCAGACGCGGGTGCAGATGCCGCAGAGGATACAGTTCGGCAGCTCCGCATCCTCCCGGTCCGGATAGGGCGAACTCTCCACGCCGTACTTTGCGGCCAGGACTCGTACCGCCTCGGCCTCTGGGGACCTGGCCAGAAGCAGCTCGAGGATCTCCTTGCGGGTCCGCCGCACCTCGGGGCTGTCCGTCTGGACCGAGAGGCCCTCCTCCACCGGGAAGAGGCACGCGGTGACGAGCTTTGTCCGGTCCTCGTCCCAGCCTGCCTCCCGGATCTCCACCATGCACATGCGGCATGCGCCGGAGTCCTCCACCGCCTCGTGGTGGCAGAGGGTCGGGATTTCCACACCTGCCCGCCGGGCCGCGGTGAGGACCGTCTCTCCCTTGAAGGCCGTTACGGCCCGTCCGTTGATCAGGATCTTCATCGCCTCTCCCCTACAGGATGCGGATAGCGTTGAAGCCGCAGACGTCGAAGCAGGATCCGCATCGGATGCAGGCCTCCTGGTCGATCTCGTGCGGCGTCTTCTTCTCGCCGGTAATGCAGGCCGTCGGGCAGACCGAGGTACAGAGCGTGCATCCCGTGCACTTCTCTTCATCGATCTCGTAGCGGCAAAGCGCGCGACAGACCCCGGCTGAGCACTTCTTTTCCTCGATGTGTTCCAGGTACTCATCCCGGAAGTACCGCAGGGTGCTGGTCACCGGGTTGGCCGCGCTCTTGCCCAGCGCGCAGAGGCTGCCCATTTTCAAGACGTGGGCCAGGTTCTCGATTTGTTCGAGGTGCCGCAGGGTGCCCGCACCCTCGCAGATCTCTGTGAGGAGCCTGAGCATCTGCTGGAGGCCCTCCCGGCACGGAACGCACTTGCCGCAGCTCTCGTTTACGAGGAACTTTGTGAAATATCGGGCGACGTCCACCATGCAGGTGCGGTCGTCCATCACGACCATTCCGCCGGAGCCCATCATGGACCCGGCCTCTGTCAGGGTGTCGAAGTCCACCCGCGTATCCAGATGGCTTGCGGGCAGGCAGCCCCCCGAGGGCCCGCCGGTCTGAACGGCCTTGAAGGTGCGGCCCTTGGGAACGCCTCCGCCGATGTCGAAGATGATCTCCCTGAGGCTCGTCCCCATGGGGACTTCCACCAGCCCGGTGTTCTGCACCTTGCCAACCAATGAAAAAGCCTTGGTGCCCTTGGAGCGCTCGGTTCCCGTGGACGCGAACCACGCGCCCCCTTTTTCCAAAATCAGGGGGACATTGATAAAGGTCTCCACGTTTCCCAGCACCGTGGGCTTGTCGTAGAGGCCCTTCTCGGTGCCGTGGATGTACTTGGCCCGGGGCTCGCCGACCTTGCCCTCGATGGAGCGCATCAAGGCCGAGGATTCGCCGCAGACGAACGCGCCGCCACCCCGGGCGATCTTGATGTCGAAGCAGAACTCCGTCCCGAGGATTTTTTTACCAAGTAATCCCAAGTCTCTCATTTTCTCGATGGCTGTATTCAGATGCTGGACCGCCAGGGGGTACTCCTGGCGTACATAGATGAAGCCCGCTGTCGCGCCGATCGCGTAGGCTGCGATGACCATGCCCTCGATGACGCCGTAAGGGTCGCCCTCCATGATCGTGCGGTCCATGAACGCGCCGGGGTCGCCCTCGTCGCCGTTGCATACGAGATAGCGCTCGTCTCCCTTCGCATTCACGCAGGAGCGCCACTTGCGGCCCGCGTCGAAGCCCCCGCCGCCTCGTCCCCGAAGCTTTGCGGTCTCCACCTCGGCCAGGACCTCCTCCGGGGTCATGGTCGAGAGTACCTTCGCAAGCGCTGCGAAGCCGCCCCGCCCGATGTATTCGGTGATGTCCTTCGGGGCCATCAGGCCCACGTTGCGCAGGGCCCAGCGGGTCTGGCTCTTGTAGAAGGGGATCTCTTCGTAGGTCTCGACGCGCTGCTTCGACGCTTTGTCGCGGTATAGCAGCCGCTGAATCACCTCGTCGCCCTCGATTGTCTTCTCGACGATCTCGGCCACGTCGGAAGCCTTGACCCCCTTATAGAAGATCCCGCTTGGCTCGAAGGTGACGAGGGGGCCCAGCTCGCAGAGGCCGCGGCAGCCCGTCTCGTTCATCTTGAGGCCTACGTCTACGTCCAGCCCCTTTCGGACAAGCTCGGCCCGGAGCGCGGCAGCGACCTTTCCGGAACCAGCGGCCAGGCAGCCGGTTCCGCAACAGACCAGGATTTTTTTTCTGATCTTTTCCTGCGCGGCCTTGGCGTCCGCGCGTAGAACTTCGAACTCCTTGAGGCTAGCGACCTTCATTTTTCGCCCTCCCCCAAAATTTTGTCGAAGTCAGTCATCTTGAACTTGGGCAGGACCTTACTGTTTACGGTCACCACCGGCGCTATACCGCAGGCGCCGACACAGTTCACCGACTCCAGGGAAAATTTCCCGTCTGCGGTGGTCTGGCCCGACTTGATACCCAGGCGAGCCTCGATGTCCTCGAGGTTGCGTCCCGCGCCGCGTACGTGGCACGCTGTGCCCATGCAGCACTTCACCACGGTTTCGCCCTTGGGCTCGAAGGAGAACGCCCCGTAGAAGGTCGCCACGCCGTAGACTCGAGAGAGGGGCACGTCGGTGTGGGCCGCTATGGCGGAGAGCGCGTCCTTTGGGATGTGGCGGTGTGCGAGCTGGATGTCATGGAGGATCTCGATGATGGATGCCTCTTCCTTTGGGTACTTTACAAGGATCAACGCGCTGTCCGGTGTCGTCGTCATGCGGTCCCTCCGAGCTGCTCCTCGGCCAGGGCCTTGCCCCGGTCCAGGGCCGTGTGGTTTAGCTCCACCCACCCCTCCCTATGCCCGAATTTCGTGACGATCATGTCCTTGACAGCCTTCATCTCGACGGCCTTGGACGCGGTCAGGTACGCGCCCAGCATCACCATATTCGCTGCCTTTGGGGTGCC
>CAYOTU010000228.1:0-362 GCA_964406905.1 uncultured Myxococcales bacterium
CAGGCCGCCCACAGACGACGAAGCCATGATACCGCCCTTCTTCACCGCTTCGGTCAGCTTGTCTTCCCGCGCCACCTGGGCCAGGGTCTTGCCCTGCCTCACGTCGTCGGGCATGGGCTTGACCCCGTGCTTCCACTCAAGGAAGCGACGGCCCGTGGTGGGGTAGAGCGCGTAGATCAGCAGCTCCCGCTCGGTCTTCGCCAGGTCGCCGATGTCTTTCTTCGCCTCGGGAAGCTCAGGGGGCAGGATGTCACCGGGCCGACCTTCGATGGGGCGGGTGCCCCGATGATACTTGGCCAGGGCCTTGGCCCGGACCTCTGGATTCATGGGTCGGGGGGGCCGCCCGTACAGGCCGTACGCGT
>CAYOTU010000228.1:372-6236 GCA_964406905.1 uncultured Myxococcales bacterium
CTGCGCGGTGATCATCTCGTAGCGGCCGAAGAGCACGTTCTGCACCGCCTGGATCCCCACGATCTGACTCGTCGGGGTAACCAGCGGACAGGTGCCCAGGTCCTTGCGTACCCGCGGCAACTCCTCGTAGACCTCCTCAAGGCGGTCCAGCGCGTCGGCCTCCTTCAGTTGATTCACCAGGTTGGACAGCATTCCACCCGGGACTTGGTGTTTAAGCACGCCCGTGTCAATGACCGCCATCCTGTTCCCGGCCAGGAAGTTCCGGTACAGGGGAGCGATCTTCTCCAACTCCGCGCTGATTCCGATCAGGCTGTCCAGGTCAAGCTTCGAATCCCGTGCAGTGCCGTGGAGCGCTGCGACCAGGGGCTCGATCGCGGGCTGTCCCGTGCGCATGGCAAAGGGCGAGAGCGCGCAGTCGATCACGTCCACCCCGGCCTCGATGGCCTTGAGGTAGGACATGGAGGCCATGCCCGAGGTGTAGTGGGTGTGGATCTGCACCGGCAGGCCCACGCCGTCCTTGAGGGCCTTGACGAGCTCGTATGTGTCTTCGGGGTGGAGCAGACCCGCCATGTCCTTGATGCAGATCGAGTCTGCGCCCTGGTCTCGGAAGGTCTTCGCCTTGGCCACGAAGTACTCGATATTGAAAACCGGCCCTCCGAGGCGGCGCTCGGTGAGGGAGTAGGAGATCGCAGCCTGGAAGTGCTTTCCCGATGCCTTGATCGCCTTGACCGCTGTCTCAAAATTCCTCGGATCGTTTAGCGCGTCAAAGACCCGGAAGATGTCGATCCCGGCTTCGGCTGCGTGCTTCACGAAGGATTCGACCACGTCGTCCGCGTAGTTGCGGTAGCCGACTATGTTCTGTCCCCGCAGCAGCATCTGGAGCGGAGTCTTGGGCGCTGCCTCGCGGATTTTCTCCAGCCGCTCCCATGGATCCTCGCCGAGGAAGCGGGTGCAGACGTCAAAGGTGGCGCCTCCCCATACCTCGAGGGAGTGGACGCCGACCTCGTCCATCTTCCCGAGAAGTTCGAGCATATCGTCGGTGCGCATCCGGGTGGCCAGCAAAGACTGGTGGCCGTCCCGGAAGGTGGTGTCGGTGATTCGTACGGGCTTGGGGTTCATGGGCATTCCTCAACGATCGTCTATCATCACTTTTTCGCCGCTGTTCCGAGCCGCGGGACCCGGAAGACCGGCTCCACGTCGATGGGCAGGTCCACGAACTTCTTCAGCACGATCTCCAGGGCCTCGGGGCGCTTGCCGTAGGTCTCGATAAATGCCTTGCCCGCTTCGTAGTCGCCGTGGGCCTGGATGAGCAGGATGTCCCTTGCGCAGGACTCCACCGCGGCGTCCAGCTTGTCCCAGTCCACACCGAAAACCTCGGCTTCGGGATTCCAGGTGAACCCGCCGTCCTTCAAGATATGATTGAGGATCAGGAGATTGGCCTTGCCATGGGCCTCCTCGGTACCGAAGCGCACTGAACGGAAGATTCCAGCGAGGAAGGTCGCCACGAGGGCCTTGCGCGCTTCTTTTTTGGAGAGAACCTTCATCTTCGGCTTCTCGCCGTCCTTTGTCGCCGCGGGCGCCTTGATCTTCTCCACGCCCTTCCGAACCAGGAGGAGGTTGTTGTACAGGCCCAGGGTATCGGCCTTGGCCTCCTCGAGGTGGGGGTAGAGTTCCTTGAGGGCCAGGCTCACGGTGGTATCCTCACCCGTCACGGCGTCCTTGATTTTACCCGGGCCGATGCCGTGGGAGATCTCGTGCATCAGGGTGTGATTGAAGAACGCTTCTTTGTTGAGGTGGGCTGTCAGGTCGTCGGCCAGGACCTTCGCCGCGATGGGGCGCAGGATCTTCTCGAACTTCGCAAACATGATATTGCGCAGCAGGACCTTCTTCGAACCCTTGGCCTCCCTCACCCGCTCGTCATTGGGCAGGTTAAACGCTATGGTCTGAACCCCCGCGCGGGTGTCCCCTGCCGAGTAGAGCAGGTCCACCACCACGATAGGCGAGGACTTGCCACGCTTGGAGTTCTTGTACTTGTCGTCGAGGGGCAGATACTTTTCGAGCTTGCCGGCCCACTTGGAGTAAGTCCGAAGTTGCTTCGTGGCCTCGGGATCCCTTACGGTGATGAAGGCCTCGAACGCTGCCTTGTAGCCCATGAGGCGGTCCTCGTAGACCTCGTAGGGACCGATGGTGACCTCGATTTTGGAGTCCAGGTCCATCCAATCCATGTCGCTCTGCATGTAGTCATCGCTGGCAAAGGCCGCTGCCCGACTCTCGAGGAACTTCTTCAGGGATCGGTTCTTGGTCAACGCTGCCGCGTCGGTGAGAGCCTTGGCCGCCGCGCGCAGTTCTCGCTTGTACTCCTTTGAGTACGGCACTGCCTTCAGGCTTTCACCGTCCCGATGGATTACGGTGAAGGTGGACTTGAAGGCTTCTTCCTGGTCCGGGTGGTCCGCCACCCACTTCTCAAACTCTTCCTTGGACATATCCAGGGGATAGAAGCTGCCAGCCAGTGGCTTCTCGTCCTCACCAGCAAAGATCTCGAAATCGGCCAGGCGATCCCAGGGACCGTAGTTGATCATCAGGTAATGGAACAAGAGGCGGGACACCGGGGTCCGGTCCCTGGCCAGCTTGCGGCGCCACTCGAGGCCCTGGGGAGATGCCTGCTTCCAGAAAAGCACGTCCATGATGTTCGCTGCCTGGACGAGCTTCTTGATCACTTCCTTGTCATTGTCCGTCAGGTTGGTCTCGTCCACCGAGATCCGTACTGGTACGTACTGGCGAAGGCGCTTTTTCAGCGCTGCCTCGTCGAGATGCTTGAAGTCCAACGCTCCCTCCTCAGCCTTGGGTTCCTCAACCTTGGGTTCCTCGGTCGCAGGCTCCCGGCTGGGATCGGCTGGTGCCGACTCCTCGGCCTTGGGCTCCTCGGTCTTGGTTTCCACGGTCGCAGGCTCCCGGCTGGGATCGGCTGGAGCCACGGTCGCAGGCTCCCGGCTGGGAACGGCTGAAGCGGGATCCTTGACTGTAGCGGCCTTCTCCTCGTTACAGCCCACAGCCAGAAGCAGGGCTGCAAATACAATGACAACCATGAGTACGCGCATTTTCCCCTCCGGGGCAGTCAATTTCGGCCCTTGAAAATAGCTCACGGTCCGATAGGGTGTCAACGAATCCTGACCCAACGAAGGAATTGACACGTGCGTTCGCTTTTTCCGGCCATCTTCATCGTCATCGCTGCCTGCGGACCTGCCCCGACAGCGACCCGCGTCGTGGTCCGGATGCACGGTGAAGTGGCGGAAATCGTCCGCGGGGAGCCCGGGTCGGAGACAACCCTGGCCCTGTTTCGCGGGGTCCACCGCTGGGCAGCGGGGGACATCACAGGGAACGGACAGACTGAGCTGGTTCTCCTATGGTCCCTCCCCGATCGGCCGCCCCGGATCTGGGTGATACGGCCCGGGGACGACGGAATTGCGCCGGTCTGGAAGGGCAGCGGCATGGCCGGAATCCCCCTGGACATGATCCTGGGCCGACCAAGCAAGACAGGAACGCCTCTCCTGGTCTTGGAGGATCGGGGAACTGAAATGCTCCACCTGGTGCTGTATCGCTGGAACGTTTTCGGATTCCGAGGGGAAGCCTGGGGGACCGTGGGGCCTGGATACATCGCTACCACCAAAGATAGCAGGTTCAGGTACGTCCCTGGCAATGGCGGGCAGCCCTGCCCTGTGGAAGTGCTGGGCCGTCAACTCCTGATCCGCTGCCCTCTCAGGTGACGAAAGAAATCGGTCAGGCGGGCCCCGCATGCGTCCGAAAGGACTCCCGCGGTCACGTCCATGCTGTGATTGAGTCGAGCATCACGCACGATATCAAAGAGGGTTCCGCACGCGCCGGCCTTGGGATCGTCCGCGCCAAACACGAGGCGATCGATCCGAGCGTTGACCAACGCTCCCGCGCACATGGGGCAGGGCTCCAGGGTGACGTACGCTGTGCAGCCTTCGAGGCGCCAGAAACCCACAACTTCTGCCGCGGCCCGAAGAGCGATCATCTCAGCGTGCGCGGTCGGATCCTGCAAGGTCTCCCGAAGGTTCCACCCTTGCCCCACGACCTCGTCTCCCCGCACGATCACACAGCCCACGGGCACCTCATCCGCGGCCGCGGCGCGGTCCGCCAGGACGAGAGCTCGCTCCATCCAAGTGATGTCGGTGGGTTCCATAGTATGCCTTGGTGCGCCCGAGAGGATTCGAACCTCTGACCTGCGATTCCGTAGACCGCTGCTCTATCCAGACTGAGCCACGGGCGCGTATTTTCAAACTCGTCCCGGCGAACCGGGATGGCGGTGAGGGCGGGATTCGAACCCGCGGTACGCGTTTAAGGCGTACACTCGCTTAGCAGGCGAGCGCCTTCAGCCGACTCGGCCACCTCACCCCGTTGCGGAGGAGGAGGGATTCGAACCCACGGCACGCGTCAACGTGCGGCGGTTTTCAAGACCGCTGCCTTCGACCACTCGGCCACTCCTCCTCGGGTACAAAGAGCACTCCGGTATCACCGGATCGTTCCGGACGAAGATCTATAGCGGGGTCTATCGAGGATATCAAGAGGAAACTTCCATCCGCTCCCGTCCCCTCATGTACGGCCGCAGCACCTCGGGGATCACCACGGAGCCGTCAGCCTGCTGGTAGTTCTCCAGGATAGCGATGATCGTACGACCGATGGCGAGGCCGGAGCCGTTCAGGGTGTGCATGAAGCGGGGTTTCTTCTTCTTGCCGTCGGGCCCCGGAGCAGGGCGATAGCGGGCGCCCATGCGGCGGGCCTGGTAGTCGATAAAGTTCGAGCAGGACGAGATCTCCCGCCAGATTTGCTGCCCCGGCAGCCAGGCCTCCAGATCATAGGTCTTCGCTGACGAAAAGCCCAGATCACCGACGCAGAGCTCCACCACCCGGTAAGGGATCTCCAGACGCTTGAGGATCTCCTCAGCATCAGCGGTCAACGCCTCCAGGTGGTCCCAACTCTCCTCGGGGCGGCAGAAGCGGACCAACTCGACCTTCTGGAACTGGTGCAGCCGGGTCAGGCCCCTGGTGTCCCGCCCAGCGGAACCTGCCTCCCGGCGGAAGCAGGATGTGTAGGCCGCATACTTTATGGGCAAGGCCTCGTCATCGAGGATCTCCTCCCGGTGGATGTTGGTGACGGGCACCTCCGCTGTGGGGACCAGGTAGAGGTCGTCCACCTTGTACGCATCCTCCTCGAACTTGGGGAGCTGCCCCGTGCCCTGCATGCACTCTGCCCGGACCAGGAAGGGCGGCATGAGGGCCTCGTAGCCCCGTTCCTCAGCCACGTCGAGCATGAAGTTGGCCAAGGCCAGCTCGAGACGCGCACCCGCACCCCGGTACAGGGCGAAGCGCGCACCGGAGATCTTCGCAGCGGCCTCGGAATCGAGGATCCCCAGGGCCTCGCCGATGTCCCAATGGACCTTACCCTCAAAGCCCAGGTCACGCGGTGCCCCCCACTCACGGATCAGCTTGTTGTCCTCCTCCGTCATGCCCGCCGGGACTCCCTCCGCTGGGACGTTGGGGACCTCCAGGAGAAAGGCCGCCTGCTCCTTCGCCAGCTCAGCGGCCCGTTTCTCGACTTCGCCGATGGCCTTGGACATCTCCCCGAGACGAGCCCGCAGCGCGGGGATCTCTTCCTTGGAAGTGGACTTGAACGACGAGGAGAGCTTCTTCTGCTCAGCACGGCTCTTCTCAAACTCCTGGAGCGCGGCGAGGCGCTCCTCGTAGAGGGCCGCAAAGCGGTCCATGTCCACGTCAGATTTGCGGTAGGCCATGGCAGCCTTCACAGCGTCCAGGTTCTCGTACACCCATCGAGGATCCAGCATG
>CAYOTU010000229.1:0-6180 GCA_964406905.1 uncultured Myxococcales bacterium
AGGCCGATACCCCTGTGTTCATGCGCCCAAACGGGTCCTCCGTCCCGAACGCGTTCCGCCCAAACGGGTCCTCCGTCCCGAACGCGTTCCATCCCGAACGCGTTCTAACAGCCGGTTGTAGGCTCTCTGCTCGCTATTCCAGCCCTTTTGTCCCAGGCGAGCTTCGCCCGCCCAGGCCTGAGGGGTGCTCGCACCACCCGGAACGTAGAAGAAGCTGGGATTGCAACATGAACGTGGTACCATCTTATCGGGAAGAAGGAGGCCTCGTCGTGTCCGATACAGACCAGGCTCTGGCAAAGAGACGGGCAGAGAGGATGCGTCGGATCGTTACGAACATCGCGTACACATTCGAGGAGGCAGAGGCCTGGGACCTTGAGTTCTGGCAGTCCAAGTCTCCGGAAGACCGGATCAACGCGCTCGAGGAGCTCCGCGCCGACTGGAGCAACATCCGACATGCGGATCACTGAGGACTTCAGGGACCTCCTCTCCCTTCTCGAACGTGAAGGGGTCCGATATCTGATCATCGGTGGCTACGCTTTCTCCTTCCACGCGGTTCCGAGATACACCAAGGACCTCGATATCTGGGTTGATCCGGCCTCTGACAACGTACGCTCAGCAAACCGGGCTCTCGCCGAATTCGGAAGCCCTGACCTGCTCGCCCACGACCATCCGTCCATGATCCTGCAGATTGGGGTCGAGCCAAATCGAATCGACCTCCTCCTCGACGTGCCGGGACTGACGTTCGCTGAGGCATGGAAGGACCGAGTACGGGCGGCGTACGGCGATAAGACCGTCAACTGGATGGGTCTGGACAGCCTCGTGAAGTCCAAGGCAGCCACCGGTCGCCCACGAGACAGTGCGGATGTCATGCTGTTGCGCAAGAGCCGCGGGGACGGGCGCGAATCCTGATTCCAGCCGAATGCATCCTCAGCGTCTACGCCAGCCTTGAGGGTCTGCGCAACAATAACTTATTTTTGCGCAGACCCTGAGACCTCAAACCAGCGAGGCACTACCTTCTTCCGGCCCGCGGCGATGCGGTAGCGCTCTGACGGATGGCCGAGTGCTATCACTGCGTAGATCTTTTCGCCCTTGGGAATGCCCAGAAGCTGCGCGATGCGGCGGTCCTCCCTCATGGCCTCGACTACGAAACCTATGAGGCAGGTCCCCAGGCCCATGGCGTGGGCCGCGAGGAGCATGTTCTGCGTCGCGAGGAGTGCGTCCTCTGCCGGACAAGTAGCGCCGGGAGCTGCGCCTATCAGGATCACTGCGGGCGCGCCGTGAAACAGGCGATCCCGGCGGTCCCGGTCCCAACCTGCCAGGGCCTCCTTCACCGCCTCGTAGTACTCTCGATAGTACTCGCCCAGGCGGTCCTTGCGGTCCACGAGACGCGCCAGGACACGGATCGGGGCGGAGCCTGCCAGGCGATTGAGGCGACGGAAAAATTCTGACACTGCTTCGCCCAGGCGATCCACTGACGTCCGATCCGGGACGATGGTGAAGGTCCAGGCCTGGCTGTTGGTCCCGGACGGCGCCATGATCCCGATCCGGACCAGGTCCTCGAGGACGGCACGGTCCACGGGCTCGTCGGTGTAGTTTCGGCAGGAGCGGCGGGAGGCCATGAGTCGCACCAGATCCGGGACGTCCCGCTTGCCGGGCGCCTCCCAGGCCCGCTCCCAGGGGATCGTCCGGAGGTCCAGCGCGTCACCGTCGATGAAGGGGACGGTGATCGCGTCCACGGGGCAGGCGGCCGCGCAGTGGCCGCAGCCCAGGAGGCAATCACCGGTGCGGGCAGCGACCTTCCCCTCCATGGACAGCGCGTCTGATGGGCAAAGCGGGATGCAAATGCCGCAGCCGGTGCAAATGCCGGGATCCACCTGGGTGTCGTAGGTCTCCATGCGCTCCTCCATCCTCTGGAGTCAGAGTCTCGATATCGGTTATACTGAATTCGAGGAGCGTAACACAAGCACCAGCGGGAGAAACCCATGCGTAGAATTATCCCGACCCCTGAGCAGGCTGTCCGACCCGACGGTTCCCCCGAGTACGGAATCTTTCAGACCCCCTTTCAACGGCTGAACCTGGAAGAGGCGCGCTTTCGGCGCTTAATGAGAGTGAGCCGACTCAAAGAGTGGCAACATATCGGCATCGTCCACCCGGAGGTCTACATCAGCTTAGCCGCGGTGGATTTGAAGTACCTCGCCGCGTCCTGGGTTTTCATCTACGACCGCGGCACAGGGCTCTCGTTCGAGCACGAGCGCAAGCTCCCGGGGCGGCGCCTCGTCCTGCCCGAGGTCCTCTGGGACGCACGCTGGAGTCTGGACGGCGGCCGCGGCTACAGGATCGACATGCGCAACCACCTGAGCGTCGGGGAGCACGAGCTACGGATCGACGTGCGCAAGGATGGCGGGCGGGCCGCTGCCCTGGCCCGGCTGACCCTCCGGGAGGACTTGGAGCGCGTCCATCCCCTCGTCGCGGTCCTTCCCCTGAGCAAGAATCGCCCGTTCTACACCCACAAGGCCCCCTGCCCCGTGGAGGGGACCCTCAGGGTCGGTGATCGGACCTTCACCTTCTCCCCCGAGCGTGACATAGCGCTCCTCGACATACACAAGGCCTACTACCCCCGCAAGACCTTCTGGCGCTGGGCGACCTTCGCCACCATGGGATCTGACGGTGCGCCGTTGGGTATCAACCTGACCCACAACGTGATCCAGCCCGACGATCGGTACAACGAGAACGCGCTCTGGGCGGGGGGGCGGCTGCACCTCCTGGGGTCAGCGCGGTTCGAGATCCCGGAGGATCCCCGAGCCAAGTGGCGAATTCGGACCCTGGACGACCTGGTGGACATCGAGTTCCGCCCCCTGGGGGAGCGCTCAGAGAACACCAACCTCCTGGTGGTCAAGTCCTGGTATCGCCAGCCCGTCGGGCTCTTCTCGGGCGTGGTCCGGGACGGGCGGGGCGGGGAGCACCGGATCGAAGAGGTCTGGGGGATCGCTGAGGACCACAGGGTGACTTGGTAGAAGCTATCCGCCGGGGATGGGATCCACGCCGAAGTTCGGGCAGTCGCCAGGGCAGTTACACTCGTTCTCCCAAGGCTCGTCGCACACTCCGCCGATCCCGCAATAGGAGCAGATCATACCTGGGCCCTCGGTACTGCACTCTCCCTCCTCGCCCATGATGATGTTGTTGATCATCACCAGCCCTTCGCAACAGACTTTGCTCTCGCCGGGTTCGCCGGGAAAGACGTTCCCGCCCTCCACGATGCACTCGTACTCGTTCTCCATGCAGCATTTCAGACCATCATCACAACCGGGTGTGTACACGGGGGACCAGCCATCGGGGCAGTACTCCATGCACATCCCGCCCTCCTCTTCACAGATGTTCGGCATGATCTCGCAATCCTGGGGACAGGTGCAGAGGGACTCCCAGTTCTCGCAGGTGCCGTTGCCGCAGTTCGTGCAAACGTACCAGTTGTTGTCCGGCTGGCACCCCAACTCTCCCCCACCCCACTCAGTCACAGCAATGGGGGTCAGGGGCTCGCAGCAAGGAAGACTGCCCGGCCCGTTCTCAGCGCCCTGCCCTTCGCCCAGGCACGCCCCCTCCTTGAAGCAGCAGACGTCTCCTCCCTCACAGCCGCCAAGATCCATGGGCTCATGCCCCGGCGGGCAGGCGCTCATGCACGCCCCGCCGTTCTCCTTGCACTCGTTGCCACCCCATGGGCAGTCCACGAGGCAGATACAGGGGTTCTCCCACTCCTCGCACGCGCCGTTGCCGCAGTCCGTGCAGACGTACTCCTCCGGGCTGCAGCCACAGTCCCCGAAGCCCACGGGCGCGCAGAGGTCGAAGGACGACAAACCCGGGCAGCAGCCGAGCCCGTCGGCTTCGGCTGTAAAGACCGTACCGGCCTGCTCGCAAGACGGGGAGACCGTGCAGCAGTGGTTATCCCCCGTGCAGGTCCCCTCGGGCATCAACTCGTAGCCCCAGGGGCAGCCCTGGCTGTTGAGATCCTCTTGGGTGGGATCCGCGCAGATTCCGTCGAACTCCGCGCAGGTCTTCTCCACGCCATCGGGCACCACCCCGTCAATTCCGGTGTCACCTCCGATCACGTCACCACCGCTCGTGTCCTGTGGGAATACCGGTGCATTGAACTGGATATTACATCCCGCGACCAGCAGCAACGCCGCGGCCAAACAGGAAATTTGGCAACTCTTCATGATTCCCTCCCGTTCCGATGACAGATTTCCCGGAACAGTCTAGTCTTCCGGGCCTTGTTTGACCATTATCCGGCGAACTTCTCCCGGTCGGTGTTTTTCAGGGCGCAGAGACGTTGTAGACGTCGACCCAGGCGCCCGATGCGCCCTGCGCGCCTGGATTGGGGATGCCCGAGGGGCCGCCCATGCCGCCTGCGCCGCCCGTGGCCGCGTCGCCTCCCGGGAACTCGTTGGTCGCGTCGTAGTCCAGGGTCCAGGTCGCTGGGTAGCGGAACACCGCAACGCCGAAGGACGGACCACCACAGCCGCCGCCACCGCCGCCTCCGGCACCGCCGTTGCCGCCGCGACCCCCCGCACCGGCCCGGAAATCGATCCAGTAACCCTGGGAATCCCCGCCGTCCCCGCCGTCCCCGCCGACGCCGCCGAGGCCGCCGTAGCCGCCACTGCCGCCTGCGCCGCCGAAACCCCGGATGATCCGGTTAGTCGCAAGGACCGGCGGGCTGACGGCCGCGGCTGGCGTGGTCCAGCCCACGAGGACAGCGATGTTCGCGCCTCCTGCGCCTCCACCCACACCGCCGATGCCGCCACAGCCGCCTGCGCCTGCGCCGCCGCCAGTCGCGCCGAGCTTGTACCTGGGCGGATTCTTCGCACTGACCCCCGAGGGCATCTCGGACTGAGGCGCGGAGTCGATCCCGCCGGCCGCGCCCCCCGCACCGCCCGCTACGCCGCTGCCGCCATCCAACCCGGCGGCCCCTTCGCCGCCGACCCACAGGCCCCCGACGAACGCACCAGCGCCGTCCGCACAGCCGTTCCCCTGGGTCCCCGTGGCGCCGTTCGCGCCGGAGAACCCGTCCCCGCCGTCCAGCTTCTGGATAGCGTCCGGGAAGCCCGCCTCTGTGGCATGGCCATAGCAGTTGTTGTTGGATCCACTGTCAAAGGTCCAGTTCCAGCCGGGATCCCCGTCGTGGCCTGGGGTTCCGGGCGTATAGGCCGCTTGGTTGTACTCGGGGCACACAACTCCGCCGCCAGCGGGTGCATCAGCAGCCCCGCAGGACGGGTTGTCGCCCCCAACGCCGCCCGGCTGAGATTGGTTGCTGCAACTACCGGATGAGCAGGGGCCAGCGTTCGCGCCGTTCGCGCCTTGGAGCACGCTCCCACCAGAGGACTGCCCTCCAAAGCCCGTCGCCCCACCCCCGCCCGTCGCGCCCGCGCCGCCGATCCCGCCGGAGACGGTGCAGTTGCGTAACGCGAAGTGTTCATCCGAGTCCAGGATATATACAGCCACGGACGAAGCGCCGTTCCCCGCCGGGGTCTGGCCCTCCACGTCATGACCGGTGATCGTGAAGCCGCTCACCAGGACACCCTCGGGTCCGATGATTCCCTCCGCGTGGATCGGCGCCAGGGCAGCGTCCCCCGGGAGGGGCACCACCCCGAGCAGCTCGGTCTCAAAGAGGACGATGTTCCGGGAGAAGAAATCCGGCGCGTAGCCTCCGTGCAACGCCACCCCCTCGAAGAGCACGAGGTTCTCCGCGTAGACTCCTGTGGAGACAAGTATGTAGGCAGCGTCGGAGACGGCGAACGCGTCCAGCGCCGCCTGGACGGTCTGGAAGGGTGCGTTGAGACTGCCGTCGCCACCGGGAGGGGCCGCAGCGCTGACGAAGAGCGCCTCCCCCAGCACGCCGTCAATCCCGTCGCAGTTGTCGTCCGCACAGGTCGCTGTCGGGAGCGGGTACCCGGGCTCTCCACCGTCGAGAAAATCCAGGTCAGGGGGGTCCTCGTTGTTTCCCGACAGGCGCAGGCACTCGCAGCCATCGTCAAGGACGCCGTTGACGTCCACCCACTCCCAGGCCACATCGTCGATGGTCTCGGTGAGGCACTGCCAGACAAAACAGGCCGGCGGCGAGACGCCAGCGTCACACTTCGCGAAGCCGTGGTGGACCAGGGGGTTGAGCTGGGCCGTGCAGTCGTTCCCGCA
>CAYOTU010000230.1:0-6149 GCA_964406905.1 uncultured Myxococcales bacterium
GCCCTTCCACACCGAGTACCGGAACATCCTGGTCCTGGGCGACGCTGCCTACGGGGCGCTTGGCATGGAGGGTTCCCTCCTGGCGGCCCGCCAGGCCATGGCCTGGACCGAGGACAACATCAAGCTAAAGAAAGTCAAGGGGGTCTGAGACATGCACGTCCTGGTAGCGCTCGCCAGCCTCCTGGCCCTGGCCGCACCTGCGGGGGAGTACGAGGGCCTCAGCCTCGAGGAGGCCATCCGTCTGGCGCTCAAGGACAACCCGTTGGTCGAGGCGGCCCGAGGGGACCTCGATTCATTCGAGGCGAAGTATCGCCGGGCGGTCTTCGCCTGGGTTCCCCAGGGCAAGCTGGACATCACCGCTACCATCATGCCAAAGATAACCGGCAACGCGGTGGAGCATGAGACAGACACGTCGGTGTGGGGTCCCTACCTGCGGAGCCAGTTCAGCCTGATCCAGCCGATCTATTCCTTCGGTAAAATCACCACGCTCAAAAAGATGGCTGCCGCGGGTATAGATGTGGGCAAGGCCCAGGTCCGCATGGCCGAGGGCGAAATCCGCTACCAGACGGCGCGGGCCTGGTACACCCTGATCTTCACGTCCGAGGTTGCCAGCCTGATCGTCGAGGGGGAGGAGTACCTGGAGAAGGCCCGCAGGCGCCTAGAACAACTCGACGAGGAGGACGCGGATGACTTTGACCAGGTGGACAAGCTCCGCCTGCGGGTCTACGAGGCCGAGATCGCAGCCATGCGTATGGAGGCGGCCCGAGCTGGTCGCATCGCCCGGACCTCCCTCCACCTCCTGACCGGGCTCCCCGAAGACGAGATTCGTCCCTCCATGAAGAGCCTCAAGCCCGCGCCCTTCGGGGATTGGACCCTGGCGGAGTTAGAGGCCCTGACCGAGCGGCGTCGGCCGGATCTGGCCGCACTCCGGGCCGGAGTACGGGCCACACGCCTGAACCTCTCGGTGGAGAAGCGCAAGTGGGCGCCGGACATCTTCGCCATCGGCAACGCCACCCTGGCCTGGACGCCCTACGTGGAGAACCAGAAGAGCCCCTTCTCTGACGACCCCTACAATACATGGCTGGGTACCGGCGTGGCGCTGGGGCTGCGGTGGAACTTGAACATCGGTGATCGACTGGCCGGCGCGGACGAGGCCCTAGCCGGGGTACGGAAGCTGCGGGCCCAACTCCGGGGACTTCTCCTCAAGGCCCGCGGCGACCTGGCGGATCGATACAGCGCCGCGGCGGACGCACTGACCCTGATCTCGATCTATCGCCGGGCCTACAAGGCCGGGCGGGGCTGGGCCATGGCCAAGACAGACCTCTACGAGAACGGGCTCGAGGAGCTCAAGTACGTGATCGAGGGGATCTCGAAGCTCTACTCGACCAAGCTTGCGCATATGAGCGCGATCCTCCAATTCAACCTGGCCGTCGCCGCGCTGGCCCGCTCCTGCGGCGTCCCCGCATCCGAGCTGGGGACACCAGGACCGCGCTGAATAATCCCGGCGTCGACGGGTCCGACCCCGCCGATACGATAGACCAACCACGGAGACACCGACATGACACACCTCACACTGCTCGCTGCGGCCCTGTTTTTGCTCCTCAGCCCCCCCACCCTCCGCGCTGAGGACTGCGCGGCCAAGACCATCATCGAAGGGACCTACGCGGAACTCCAGAAGGTCGTCACCACAGCGCCCGATGATAAATCCATGCGCAAAGACGTCCGGACGATCATGTCCCGGTTCATAGACTTCGATGAGTTCGGCGCCCTCTCCCTGGGCAGCCAGTGGAAAACCCTGGATACAAAGCAGCAGGAGAGCTATCTGGAGGAGTTCCGGGAATTGCTCAAACGCACCTACCTTCGTCGCTTCAAACGCGGCCGCGAATTCAAGGTCTCCTATCGTTCCGACTGTCGCATAAACTCCAAGGGCACCCGCCTGGAACTCCAGACGGTGATCCACTCGGAGGACGACGTCGAAGCGGACGTGGACTACCGGTTCCACAAGCCCAAGGACGTCTGGCTCGTCTATGACATCGTCGTGGACGAGGTAAGCATCATGCGCAACTATCGCAAAAGCTTCGTGAAGACCCTCAAAAAGGACGGCTTCGACAAGCTCATCGAGAAGATGAAGAAGAAGAAGTCAGATCGTGACGAAGAGGATGAAGAGTAGGGTCAGTCGCGCTCCTGAATCTTCACTTCGTCGTCATCCATGGCCACCTCGAACACCCCCGAGACCTTGCTGTCATCGACCTCCAGGATCAGGGGCTCCGCCAGGGCCAGCATCTTGGCCACGCCTTTGCTTCCGAGCGCACCGCCCTCGCGACGGTCAGCGAAGGTTAGCAGGTCTCCCAAACGGGCCGGCTCTGTCAACCGAACTGTGACCAGCAGGGGCACCTGCACGGTCACGGAGACGGAGAGCAGGGCCAGGAGAGAGCGTCCGGAGCAGGCGCCGGCCACGATCCAGCGCGGCTGAAGCAGATCCAGGGCCTCCATAAAAGCCTCGGGCTCCTCCACAGCGTAGTCGAGGCCCATCTCGATCCGCTCCCGGTCTCCGTCCCCGCCGAGGCGGGGGACCGACGGCCCGAGGGCCAGATAGCGAGGTTTGCCCGGGAGCTGACCGATGCCTGCGGCCAGAAGGGACGCCATTGCGTCTAGGTTGCGGCCTGTGATGAGAACGGTGCCGCCAGCGGTGAAGGTCTGCACGAAAATCTTCGCGTGCTCACTCGACAGGGTTCCGTCCTTGGCGAGGCTGCTGATGGGCACCGGAGCGTGTGTGCCCCGCTGGAGTGAGCCGACGATCCCCTCGGATGCTACCGGCGGAAACACCAGGGACAACCAGCCGTCCATTCCGGGGAGGCGACGGGATACGACGCCCAGCTCCGCTCCCTCAAAGCCTGCAACACGCTCAGCGAAGTCGGCCAGCGCGTCCGCATCTGCGAAACCTGGAGCATCCTCGATCTGCTTCCCGTCCTGATCCCGCGCTATCACAGCCCCGTCCGGAAGAATCAACGCATCCCGGAACTTTGGATCCTCAAGGAGCATCGTGATGGGGCCGAGGTCCATCTCCTGTTCGTCATCCAGGTCGTCAAGATCCCGCACCACGTCCACGCTGGAGACAGCGGGCATATCCGCCGTTGCCAGGGATTCGTCCGCAAGGGTCGAGGGTGCGGGGGAAGGTCCGTCGTCGCCCAGCTCGGGCAGGGCCTCGTCTTCGGGCTCCTCCTCGAGGGGGATCTCGAAGAGCTCCTCGTCCTCGCCGAGGCCGGTCTCCTCGATCTCGACATCCAGGTCTCCGGAATCCTCGAAGACAGCGGGGGCTTCGTCAAGAATGGCCTCGGGCTCGGGATCCGGGGCCATGTGGGGAACCTGGTCCGGATCGATCACCTGGGTCTCAGGACCGGCGATGTCCTCTGGAGCCACGCCCAGCTTCTCCAACTCCTTTTCGAGCATCGAGCCGTCGAGATCCTGCATTGTGATGCGGGCCTCGAGCTCCGGCGAGGGGGTCTCCAGGGGAGCCACCTTGCCGTCAATCGCTGACCTGCTGTCCTCCTGGCGGATCTGGATGATGTAGTCCCCCACGAAGATCTTGTCCGTGGACACCACCGTCACAGGCTCCATGATGCGCTTCCCGTTCAGGTAGGTCCCGTTGGTAGACCCCATGTCCGTCAGGCGAACCCCGTCCTTGACGAGTTCGAGGGTGGCATGCTTCTTCGATATATTTCGCTTTGGGAGGATCACGTCGTTGACTCTAAGACGCCCGATCACGATCGTGTCTTTGTCGAAGGTGAAGGGGTGTTCCTCCTTGCCACGCTCACGCACAGAAACCACCAGCATGAGAGACTCCTTTCGAAGCTGTCTTTCATCGGCAATTCTTGACGATCCCCCGCAGCCTGTCAAGCCACGGTTTCAGGTTGTCCGTGGGCTGGGAAAATGATAGGAATATTTTTAAGGAGGGACGGTACGATGATTCGAAAAAAACGAGACGACGAAATTCAAAAAATACGTGAGGCTGGGCGCTTGTTAGCCCAGACCCTTCAACTCGTGGAGGGGCTCGTGATGCCCGGGGTCAGTACGGCAGACCTGGATCGGGAGGCCGAGGCCACGATTCGAGCAGGGGGGGGCATCCCTACCTTCAAGGGATATCAGGGTTTTCCCGGCACCCTCTGCACCTCGGTAAACGAAGTCGTAGTTCATGGGATCCCCGGGGACTTGATTCTCCGCGAGGGGGATATCATTAGCGTGGACTGTGGCGTTACCCTGGACGGCTACATAGCTGACTCTGCGCGTACCTTTCCCGTAGGCCGGATCCGTCCGGAGATCGAGGCCCTCATGAACGGGACACGTGAGTCCCTGCTCAAGGCCATCGACACGGCCCGCCCGGGGGTACGCCTCGGGACCGTGTCCCACGCTGTGGAGGCCCACGTGGCCAGCGCGGGCTACGGCGTGGTCCGAGAGTACTGCGGCCACGGCGTGGGTCTGGCGCTTCACGAGGACCCCCAAATTCCCAATTACGGCCGCCCGGGAACGGGCCCCTTGCTGGAGCCGGGCTGGACTGTGGCCATTGAGCCCATGATCAACCTGGGGACCCACCGGGTTCGTACCCTGAAGGATGGCTGGACCGTGGTGACCATGGACAGCCTCCCCTCAGCGCATTTCGAGCATACGATAGCGGTAACCTCGAAAGGTCCCGTAATCCTCACCTTGCCCTGACAGTTTCGAGGAGGAACCAATGGAATGGCGACGAGAGGACTCTGACTTCGTGATTTGCCTGGACCGGGGCGAGGAGGTCATGGCCACCCTCACCCGCTTCGTTCGGGAACAGAATCTACGCTCCGGCAGCATCCTGGGGATCGGCGCGGTGGAAGAGACCGTCCTCGGCTACTACGACGCGCGCTCGGGGGAGTATTTTCGCAAGGCCTTCCCCGGGGAAGCGGAACTCGTGGTGTTCACTGGCAACATCACGCTGGTGGACGGTGCGCCCTTTATCCACGCCCACGCGGTGATCTCCGGCGCGGACTTTCAGGCCCGCTCAGGGCATTTCTTCTCCGGAGTCATTGCAGTTACCGGGGAATTTCAACTCCGTGCGAACGGGGTGACCGTAAAGCGCGAGCTTGACGCGGGACTCGGCCTCAAGCTCATGAGGTTCGAAGCCTGATTTAACTTGAATCCTCCGCTACGTTCCGCTATTTTCCGTGTTCCGCATTTTAGCGGAGTTGAAACGACGCACACCCTCACACAGCATCCGTGCCCAGGTCGGGTATTTGAGGGTGGAGGCAAAACGGAGGAGATGTCATGCCTATTAACGTCACAATGAAGGAAATGTTGGAGGCCGGGGTCCACTTCGGCCACCAGACCCACCGCTGGAACCCGAAAATGAAGCCCTACATCTATGGGGCGAGGAACGGGATCTACATCATCAACCTGCAGAAGACCTTCCCTCTCTTCATTGAGGCGGTAAACTTCGTACGCACAACGGTCTCCCGGGGGCAGCAGATCCTCTTCGTCGGGACCAAGCGCCAGGCCCAGGAAGTCGTGGAGGAGCAGGCAAAACGTTGCGGGATGCCCTACGTCACCTTCCGTTGGCTGGGTGGAATGCTCACCAACTTTACCACGATCCGCCAGAGCCTCGAAAAGATCGATACGATCAACCAGAAGCTCGCTGAAGGCTCCGTGGAGAAGCTCCTGAAGAAGGAGGTCCTCCGCCTCGAGAAGCAGCGTAACAAGCTCATGCGCAACCTGGGCGGCGTCCAGGACCTGAAGGGCACCCCCGGCGCGGTCTTCATCGTGGATCCGGTCAAGGAGCGCATAGCTGTGGCCGAGGCCCGGCGGCTGAAGCTCCCGGTAGTGGCCATGGTAGACACAAACGGCGATCCCGACGTCGTGGATTTTCCGATCCCTTCGAACGACGACGCGATCCGGGCGATCCGCCTTTTCGCAGCCGCCATGGCAGACGCAGCCATAGAGGGTATGGAAATTAACAAGCAGCAGATCCTTTCCATCACAGACAAGGCCACACCGGTCGAGTCGGGGACCGAGAGCCCGGTGGAGGTCATCGTGAAGCGGAAGCGGCAACAGCCCGCGGACGAGGCGGCCGCGCCCGAGGCAGCCGCGCCCGAGGCAGCCACCCCCGAGGCAGCCACCCCCGAGGC
>CAYOTU010000231.1:0-6080 GCA_964406905.1 uncultured Myxococcales bacterium
AGCCCGTCCCTGTCGAGGCGGCTGCGCATGTCCTCCATGAGCTTGTTGGCCGTGCGTACACCGATGTCCGAGGTGAGGAGGATCTCTTCCACCTCGGCCTCCAGGTCTTCGTCCAGATCTTTACGAAAGACCCCTGCGAGGCGGGCCACGAAGCCCTCCCGTCGGGTCCGGTCCAGGCCCTCTCGGAGGGTTCGCCCCTCGGGCACCACAAAGGGTTTCTCGGCGTGCTCGTCAAGCTCGCGGCTCGGTTTTTTCGCGTGCTCGTCAAGATCGCGGCTCGGTTTTTTAAGAGCCTCCCCTTTCTTTCGGGACCAAAGCACAAATCCGACGCCCGCGGCAATCACCACGAGGACAATCACCCATATCAACCAGTCCGACCCCCCGACGGCCTGCGCCGGAAACAACAGCCGGTCCCACATATTGAGCATCTGTCCCTCCTGACAGGCTTCGAGGCACGCGTCCGGGCGGGAAAGTAATCGCAAAAGACTACGTTGTCCAGGAGCGCTTCGTGTGTTCTCGTGAGGAATGGACAGCTCTGAGGTCGTGTCCCTCTTGACAGAACAGCGGATCATGGTTGAATCTTCAGCGTGTATGTGAATGGGAGGATAGGATGATTACGGGGATCACGGACAGCCTGTTGCGCTGGGGACGGAGCCGGGAGGCACCGCAGACGCGCGGTGCGGAGCGGGCCCACGCCCTGGCGATCTGCTCCCGCAAGGGGGGGGTCGGCAAGACCACCACCGCTGTTCATGTGGCTTGGGCTGCGGCTGCCTGGCACGGCCTCCAGGTCCTCCTGGTGGACCTGGACAGCCAGGGGCACGTGGAGGTCTCCCTCAGCTCAGTGCTGGACCCCGGGGCTGTACCCGGTGAGCCCATATCTTCGGTGCTCATGGGAAAGAAGCGCGATATCATGTCCGCGGCGACGCCCACCCGGACCGACGGCCTCTGGGTCGCCACCGCGGATCGGGGCCTGGCCGACGCGGAGATGCTCCTCGCATCACGGATCGGCCGGGAGTTCATCCTCCGAGGCGTGCTAAGCCGGGCCCGGGAAATTTTCGATCTTGTGGTCATCGACTGCCCCCCCAACCTCGGCACCATGACCCTCAACGCGCTGGTAGCCTCGGACAGCGCGCTGGTACCCACAGACTTGAGCCCCCTCTCCCTCCAGGGCATAGCGGATCTGGCCGACGCTGTGGGCACGGTCCACGACCAGATCGGCCACCATGTGAGCCTGGCCGGTGTTCTGGTAACCCGCCGGGACGGTCGCACCAGCCGCCTCAACGACGAGATCGGCCAGAAGCTCACAGACCGTTACGGGAGCCTCCTCTTCGATACGGCGATCCCGACCAACTCGGCCATCGGCCAAGCCTGCGCCCGGGGCGTAACCGTCTTCGAGCACTCGCCTCGCTCCCGGGGTGCGCAGGGCTACCGGGCCCTCACCGACGAACTGCTGACGCGACTCGACATCGGACAGGGACGATGACACGAACCACGCCTCCATTCTTGATCTTGATCTTCGCTCTGGTCCTCGCCGGCTGCGGTGGAGACCAGGACGACGAGAAATCCGCCAAGGCCGATGGCCCGGCTACGGAGGATCCCGGCACGCGATCCGCTGTGGAGATCCCGCGGGAAATCGCTGACGCTCCCTCGGGGCGACAACTCCGGGACAAGGTCCGCAAGAAGGCGGCCCGAAAGAAAAAAGATCTCCTCAAGGATCTCGCCGCCTTGCCGGATACCAACATCGACGACCTGGTGGAGGCCACTCTCGACTTCATCGAGTACCGCTTCACCACGGAGCGGATCTTCTACAGCCGCTACCTGGAGGAATTTGACCGCAAGATCCGGATGCGCCAGAACTTCGCCCCCCTCCTGCGGGAGGTCTACGGGCCACGGAAGCATCGGCTCCTCTTCCACGAGTTCCGCGAGAAGACCCAGACCCTCACCGATGAGGGCGGACGGCTCCTCTCCTTTCTGATGGAAGTGCCGACCCACGGCCTGGCCGCAGCAGACTATCGCCTGGGCTCCCTGGAGAAACAACTGGCGCGCTTCGAGACGGCGAAGGCCGACTACCTCGCTGCCCGGGAGGGGGAGTTCAGCCCCAAGGAGAGGGAGTTCTGGGAACAGGCAGCAGCGTACGAGGACATGCCCGAGGATCTGGAAGTCCGCCGGGACCTCCTGGCCTTGGGCCTGACCAATCGGGATCTCGTGGCGCTCAAAAACTTCCAGGTCTACTACCAGAAGCTCATGAAGGCCCGGGCCGTGCTCAACGACACGGCAGCGGACATAGACATCGACCTCCTCCAAGGCTTCTTTCGGTTCCAGCTCGACTTTGTCCACGTGATCAAGGCTCACCCCTTCAAGACCGACCCGGCCTCCAGGAACCCCGCAAAGGCCTTCGAAGACGCGCTGCGCATCGCTTACCAGAAGGCCGAAGGCGACCTGGTCGCTGCCATGCTCCCCCTGATCCCGGACAACCCGATCTACCACCGGCTCCGGGAGGGCCTGGTCTTCTACGAGGGCCTCCGGGATGAAGGCATCATGGACGGCCTGCGGATCAAAGGGACCCTGAAGCCCGGGCAGCACGGGGACAAGATCCGCCTCCTCACGAAGCGCCTCGCAGCGGAGGGTTATCTGTCTCCGGAGCAGGCCGGAAACAAGTATACCAAGGCCGTGACCCGGGCGGTGAAGTGGTACCAGAATACCCACCAGCTCGAGCGGGACGGGAAGACGGGGCCGGTCACCCGCCGCTCACTTAACGTCTCTCCGGCCCGCCGGGTGAAGCAGATCCGCCTGGGCCTCCAGCGTTGGCGGGAGAGCGAGATCCACCGGGACCGCCCCGAGTTCTACGTGCGGGACAACATCCCCCAGTTCGAGGCCGAGGTCTGGAACCGAAACGAGCTGGTGCGTACCCACCGTATCGTGGTGGGCAAGCACAACAAGGAGACCAACCTCCAGCGGAAGCAGCGGGGCTACTTCAACCACACAGCGCTCTTCAAGTCCAAAATCGAGACCATCGTCCTCAAGCCCCGCTGGTATCCGCCCCCGCGTATCCAGGAGGAGCTGCTCGTCGAGCTTGAGACCGATCCAGCGTATTTCGAGAAGAACAACTACGGCTTCATCCAGCGGGACGACGGCTCGGAGACCGTGTACCAGAAATCCGGGCCGGACAACGCGCTGGGGCTTGTAAAGCTCCTCTTTCCGAACGAGCACAAGGTCTACATGCACGACACGCCAAAGAAGGCGCTCTTCAACCGCCCGGTGCGGGCCTACTCCCACGGCTGCATGCGGACGGAGAAGCCCCTGGAACTGGCCCGATATCTGCTCAAGAATGTCAACGGCGTGACGAAACGGGACTTCGAGAAGCTCATGGAGAAGGATCCGGAGAAGGAGACCTGGCTCAAGCTGAAGAACAAGGTCCCGATCTACATCGAGTACAACTCTGTCTCCGCTGACGCGGACGGCAAGGTCCACTTCTTCATCGACGTCTACAAATACGATGAAGCCTACTGGGAGAACGCCCTGCCCGTGCAACTCACCGAGGATCTGTCCAAGTCCGAGGTGAAACGCCTCTCAGGAAAGCCCGCAGGGCTCCCCGCGGGGCTCCTCGAGGGCGGCGAGAGCGATGACGACGGGGTCGTCCCTGACTGAACGACGGGAGGTGTCGGATGAGGCGCTTCGTGCTGCCTCTGATTATCTGGGTGCTCGCAGCGTGTGGCGGGGAGCGCGCAGAGACAACCGAGCCTGTTACCACCGTTCACGAACCGGCACCCCTGGTCCCGGAGGGCTGCGTGCCCGGCACCATGTACCCCGACACCCTGCACATCGGCAGCATCCCCTACATGGGTACCGAGAGAGCTGACAAGGTCTTCCCGAATATCGCCGCCGGACTCGCCGAAGAGCTGGGGATGCCTGTGGAGTGGATCACCGGGACCGACTACGAGGACGCTGTGGATCTCCTGATCTCCGGTAAGGTCGAGGTGGCCTCACTCGCCCCCCTGGCCTACGTGAAGGCCCGGGAGAAAAATCCCTGCCTGAAGCTCCTGGCAATGCAGATCTCCCGGGGGGACACCCGCTACTCAAGCTTCATCCTCGTACGAAAGGACCGAGGGATTACCTCGGTGAAACAGCTCGATGGCAAACGCATCGGGTTCGTGAGCCCCACCTCCGCGTCTGGCTACCTCTTCCCCATGGCCGCCCTCCTCCGCGCAGGCCTCGATCCGGATCGGCTCAAGAAAAACTCTGTTTTCCTCGAGGCGCACCCAAGGGTCATAGAGGCCGTGGTCGCAGGCGAGATCGACGCTGGCGCTACCTTCTTCGGTGCGGTGGAGGCTGCGCGTACAGAGCGCGTCGACATCGGGGTCCTGCGGGTCCTGGCCCTCTCCGGCAGGATTCCCTTTGACGCGGTGGTGGCGCGTCCCGAGATGGACCCGGACCTGGCCCGCCGGATCCGGGATGCCTTCCTGGCACTCAACACCACCACTGATCGGGGCCGCACCGCGCTGGGATACCGACTCCAGATCAACGGCTGGGTCCTGCCCTCCGAAGACTTCTATGCCCCGGTGCGAGAGACCCTCGCCCTGGTGCGCGCGGCCACGGACACGGAGCGCGCCGAATGACCCTGCGCACCAAGGTAGCCCTCCTGGGCACCGGCATGATCATGACCTCGATGCTGGTCCTGGGCAGCTTGGCGATTGTGTACCAGCGGAACGACCACCTTAACGAACTGGAGCTTCGGGCCCGCAGTTTTCTCTCGGTCCTGAGTGTCCAACTCACCGAGTCCCTTGCGTCCAATCGCATCGAGGCCCAGGACAAGCTGATCACCCGCCTCCTGGACCGGGACCTGGAAACCTTGGACATTGCGTTCGTCGCTGTGCTGGATCAGGACCGGCGGGTCATGGCTCATACGAATCAGGCCCGCTACGGTGCCATCCTCGACGACGCATTCAGCCGGGAAGCACACGAGGCCCTCGTTCCCCTGGTTCGGCAGGAGGTGCAGGACGGCCGGGAGCTGCTCCTGGTAAGCATGCCCGTATCCACAAGCCTCCCGGACCTGCCGGGGCTCCGCTGGGGCACCCTCGTCGCCGGGATGGGGCTCGAACGGGCCCGCCGTGAATTGATGGTCCTCGTGGGTCAGGCCGTAGTGCTGCTGGTGATCATGATAGCGCTGGCCGGGGGCATCACGGTAATAGTGCTCAACCACCAGCTCGTCCGCCCGGTGGGCGAGTTGGCCGACGCTGCCCGACGTTTCGCAACGGGCTCCCTGGAGGCCAGGATCCGGGTCAACGGGAGCGGCGAGCTGGCCCTCCTCGGGGACACCTTCAACGACATGGCCACGCGGATCGAGTCCAACACCCGTAGCCTGGAGGAAAATGTCCGGGAACGCACCCTGGACCTGGAGACGACCAACACCAAGCTCAGCCGGGCCATGGACGACATTCAGCGTGTAAACAAGCGCCTTGAGGAGCTGGCGACCACCGACGGCCTGACGGGCCTCTTCAACCACCGTCACTTCAAGGGGCTCATTGAAAACGAGGTCAACCGGAGCAGGCGCCTGGACTTCCCCACGAGCCTCCTGATGTTCGACGTGGACCACTTCAAGGCTTACAACGACACCCACGGCCACCCCGAGGGGGACCAGGTCCTCAAGGGCGTCTCCGACCTCTTGCGCAGCCGCCTGCGCGGCACCGACGTCCCATGCCGCTACGGGGGCGAGGAATTCGCTGTGGTCCTCCTGGACACAGGCAAACAGATGGCCCTGGCCGTGGCTGAGGAGATCCGCTCCCGGATAGAGGCCACCCCCTTCGAAGGCGAGACGGTCAGCCAGCCCGGAGGGGTTCTGACGTTGAGCGGTGGCGTGGCGACCTTCCCGGACGACGCGGAGGACCACGCAGCGTTGGTGCGGGCCGCGGACGAGGCCCTCTACGCGGCGAAGCACAACGGGCGGAACCTGGTCGTGGACGCTATGTCCCTGGACACCTCAAAGCCCGCGTAGGAAATCCGGGCGGAAAGCGTCGCCTCCCCCCTCGAGGGTCTTGTCGATGTAGGCGAGGGCCTTGGGCTTGTCCTGGGGCAGAACAACA
>CAYOTU010000232.1:0-5715 GCA_964406905.1 uncultured Myxococcales bacterium
GCTGGCTTCGGCGCTGGCTTCGGCGCTGGCTTCGGCGCTGGCTTCGGCGCTGGCTCCCGGCTGGGATCGGCCCTCTTCGGCGCTGACTTCGGCGCTGGCCTTGGAGCGGGGCGGGACATCGGAGCCGGATCTGCGGAACGAATCCAACGGTCCTCGATCTCAGCTGTCGGGGCCAGCGCTTCATCAGCGGGACGGTAGAGATTTTCAGGAACCTTGGGCAACTTTACTGGCGAGAGATCCGCCAGAAAATTCCAGGTGTCCAGGACCTTGCCACCGAACTGCTCTGCCGTACGGGCTGCGGTGATTCCGAGATCCACTGAATTCTCGAGGAGGAGTTTGCCAAGGTCCACCAATTCTTTCTTGCTGAACATCTGTCTTTCCTTAGTCCAAAGTCTTCGGAGGACCAATTGTACGGAACGTAGCAACCATGTCAACGATGAATCCAGGGTTCATCTATTGATGTCGAGGAGTTCCGTCTACCAACCGGTGGTATCCAGAGCCCATATTCCCGGCTGGGCGATGAGGAGCAGGAGCTCCCTAATTTCGTCTATGGACGCTGTGTCGCGGCTTGCCGCGGACGCGAGCCCCGCGCCGCGCAGGATCGTTCCCATGAGAGTGCTCCGGGGCAGATATACCAATTCCGGTGGGTAGGCTTGACGATCGCCGATACGCTCGACCAGGTACTCCAGGGCTTCGAGGATGCCGCCGTCCTGGTCAGCCAGGCCGCTCTCCAGCGCGTCCGAGCCCATCCAGACTCTGCCCTTTGCCAGCTCTCGAACCCGCTCCGGCGTCATCTTTCGGCCTTGGGCCACCCGCTCCATGAAGAGCTGGTAAATCTCGCCGAGTTCCCGGCGAACATGGTCCAACTCTGCATCGGAGAGACGACGATCCAAGCTATCCAGGTCAGCGTGTTCCCCACGGACCGTGTGCTCCCGGTGGATCTTCAGGAGATCCAGGAGGCCGCTCACCACGGGCTTGCCGTAGACCACTCCGATGGAACCTGTAACCGAACTCGGCATGATGAAGATACGCGGCGCGCCAGCGGCCGCGTAGTAGCCGCCCGACGCAGCCACGCTGCCCACGGAAACCACCAGAGGCTTCAGCTTGGCGGCAGCGATCAACTTCCGGTTCAGAATCTCAGCGGCCAGGGCCAGGCCCCCGGGGCTCTGGATCCGAAACAGGATCCCATCGATCGTGGGGTCAGCGGCCGCATGATCCAGGGCAGCACCTACGGTGTCCGAACCTGAGAAGCGCATACCGATCAGGGGAATCGTCCGGCTCACCCCTGTGACCATGAATCCCTCCAGGAGGATCACGGCAACACTGGGGTTGAAGCCCCAGCGCAGATCCTGGCGGGGTACGGTGGGGAACCGCTTCGTAAAACGTGCCTTCGTCCCCTCGCGGGTCCGAATGAGCTTGTGGAGGTCTTCCCGTCCCCCGATTGCGTCGACGACCCCCAACTCCTTCGCCCGACGTGGGGCCATGGGAGCCGCGTCTATCCAGCGTTTCACCTCCTCGATGGGGCGCGCGCGCATGGCCGCGATGTCACCTGCGAACTGCTCGTACATCGTATCCAGACGCGCCCGGGTGGCGACGCGCACCACCTCCCGGGATTCCTGCTGCACGTAGCCGTCGGCCGCTGACTTGTATTCCTCGAAGCGGACCACCTGTGCCTCGATGCCCAGGGCCGCCATGGTGTCCTTGTAGAAGCGGCGGACCAAGTGGATCCCCGCCATGCGGACAAGGGTGGAAGGATTCAGGATGATGTAATCCCCGTGAGCTGCGATGTACACGGCACGGTTCCGCGCGTCCTCCAGGTACACATAGACCTTCTTTCCGTGGGCTCTGAGATCAGCGATGGACCGGGCGATCTCCTGGGCCTGGCTGAATCCCCCGGAGAAGTTTGTGATCTTGACGAGGATCCCCGCTACGTAGCGATCTCTGGCCAGGCTTCGGAGCTTTAACCGAAGATCCAGGAGGGATATCCCAGGGGCCTGAAAAAGAACAGACCTGGGTCGCTCCGGGAGCCCAGCGGTCAGGGCCACCTCCACGAAGGTACAGCGGCTGCTGGCCACGGTGGGCTCCTCGGTGCTGCGGAGGGAAACCCCCGCCTGGAAGCCGCCGTAGCCGTTCTGGTCAAAGAAAGCGCCGCCATGGACGCGTCCCTGGCGGATCCCCGGCATGAAGGACACCGACGCGGCCCCGCCAAAGGCCCAGTCCTCGTTCTCTCGTGCCGCGGTGAAGCCTGCGGCTATAGCGATGCCGTCCACAGGAGCGATCCGCACTCGGCCGAGGATCTGGCGGGTGTTCCCGTGGGCCAGGTCGCCCTCCCAGTCCCCTCCAATCGAAAGGAGAGGACTGGAGAAGGGGCGGAAGGCGAGGCCAACTCGCGCACTTCGTTCCAGGACTTGTCCAGCCCAGCGAGGACGATTCAGATGATGGATGGCGGTCCCCAGACTCATCCAGCGGGTCGGACGGACCACCAGTCCCAGACTACCGTCGCTCCGTTGAGCCCAGCAGTCCCCCCGCAACCATCGCCAGGAGAGGCCCAGGGCCCCAATCCTTCCAAAAGACAGGGCCGTCCCGAAGCCGCCCGTCCAGATGTGCCCGCCGCCCTCCAGGGGATCATGGAGATGCTCGAAGCGACCGGCGAGCGCGAGGCCCAAGGTGCGCCCCGCGCCGAGGCGACCCCCGAGGAGAAGGCGCTGTCCATTGAGCCCGGGCAGCGCTGCAGAGCGGCCCCGGGCCGCAGTGGAGTGAAGAAAATCCAGCTCCCAGCCCTGAAACATCCCGAGGGAGCCCGGATTAGCGTCCAGATCCCGCAGATACCACGCATCAGCGGCAGATTGAAGAGGGTCCAGGATCTGGGGCCAGCGCTCTGCCGACGTCTGCTGCACCTGGGCCGTCGCCGCTGTGGAGACCGCTGCCAGCAAAACAACGATGAAGACCGCCATTGTCCGGATGCGCGTCATCTTTGCTTCCTGCCCTTTGAGAGCTTGACCGTAGAGCGACCCACGATACGGTCCTCCGCCAGGGTCCTGGACATGTCCCGTTTGACGTCGTAGGTATGCAGGTGCTCGACGATATCGAGGTTACTGCCTTTGCCCCTCGCAGGGACGACGCTAACGTCCCAGGCCCGAGCCTCCTCTGCGCCGAGGCCCGGCGCGTCGTCAAGGGTCATCCCGTTCCAGATCTTTTTAGAACGCGCTGCACCGAGGAACCAGATCGAGGCCTCCCGCATGAGCAGCCCCTGGGGACCACGGTACTCGACCTCGATGAGGACCTCTGCCGTACCGTCCCCCTCCACGTCGAGCGCGTCCACGCGAACAAACCAGCCCCCCGGCGCCTGGAGGGCCGCCGAGCCGAGGCGTCGCCCCGGTTTTTCGGGGCGGCCGGCCCACGCAACGACGCCCACATACCGGCTCTGCCACACAGGGCCCTCGGGATCTTCAACGGAAATTAGCACCACGAAGCCGTCTCCCGCCCCTGCGCCGAATGGTCCCTCCAGGACGTGATGGTCCACCTCGACAAAGACGGGATCCGTATCAAAGGGCAGGGCCCGCACACCGCCCTCAACCTCGAAGAGGTACCGCCCCCGGGTCTTGGCATCCCGTACAGCGCGCACCTCACCGCCGGTGAGGGCCCTGACAAAAGCCCGGGCCTGCTTGAGGGTGACGGGCGTGCGCCTCACCTTCTTCGAGGCCCCGGTTAGATCCGTGTTGCCGGGCGTGGCATGCCGGGCCTTTCCGTCAGCCCCTCGCCAGAGGGGGTCTGCGGACGGCCGTGTGTTCCGCGGCATCGGTCCCTCTGCCTTTGCCGGGGCTGAGTCCTGCGCTTTATTGGGCGCCTTGTCGCCGTAGAACCAATCCTAGAAGCGGGCTTGGCCGCCGTGATCCCAAATGTACCACGTACCCGCTGCCCCCAGACCGAACAGGACCACGAGGACCATCCACGCCGTACGTGACGAGCCTGACTTCTTCCGCTTTTTTGGTGTCATTACGCCGCCTGCCGAGGTTATTTAAAGAACGGAAGGATTTCGTCCCCGCGCCACCAGCAGGCCGCTCCCTCCATGAATCGTGGCTCCCGGAAGAGAGCCGGCTCCCCCAGGTATCGCAGCACCGGCGCGAGGTAGCACTGGAAGGGACGTCTTTCCAGGGTCGTACACTGCACCACCCACCCGAGGTCCCGGGGTGGACCGAGGCCCGTCAATAAATCCCCGGGCCCAGCGAGTTCGCCCAGATCCGAGATCAGCAACGCGTCATCGAAGCTACGAATCGCACCCGCATCCCGTCCCCCGACGCCGAGAACCACGTTGAAACCCAGGCCGGCAAGTGCATCGAAGAGTTTCTCCCGGTCCCCGCGGCTTGTCTCGTCCGCTGCCGCACCGTCGCGCCAGTGGACCACTGCGGCCTGGAAGATCGTGTCAATGTCCCTCAGACGGGTGAAAGCTGGCGCACCGTAGGTCTTCAGGCGGCCGATGGTGGTACGAAGATCGCTGTCGGAAATCTCGATCTCCCAGATCGCCAGCACGGTGCCGTCGAACGCGCGCAGTGTAAGCGGTGGGGCCACGTCGTTTTCCAGGTCAGCGGCCTCCTCAGCCACGAAAAAGCCCGCAGCGTTGGCCTCCCGCCCGAGGCGGTCCCGAAGGCAGGCCTCCACACCCCGAACTCCAAGCAAAGACACGAGAACCGAGTTCTGGCGCACCGGCGGCTGGACCAATTCGCCCAGCCGCCAGAGCAGGGGGATCGTCTCCGATGGGCCAACGTCACAGGTGCGGTGCCCCCAACGAGTCCCAAGCGGAAGATAGATCCAACCTGGTCCGGCCATGCCCCGGATGTGCTGAAAAGGCGGCCGACCTGTGCCGGAGGGCAGCAACCCTTCGCGTAGTGACCGCAGGCGCTCCAGCCAGACGGGCTCATCGAGGAGCCCGGTGAATGTTACCAGGAGGTCCTCCCGATCTTCCACTGTCCGGCCCGCTGCGTCGAAGGGCCCGGCGACCACTTTGTTCCCGGGATGTATCAGGGACGCGGGGAGGACCACCAATCGCGCTCCTTCGGCTAGCGCCACAGCAGCCTCGTCCGGCTCTGGATCCGGGATCAGGCCGTCGTCGCGGAGGGTCCCCGGCGGATCGACGTTAAGGTCAAGCCGTCGTGACGCCCAAGCCGCGCAGGTGGCCAGATCAGGGCAGCGCCCGATGGACAGGAGACCAATGGCCGCTGTCTCCTTGTGAGTGGAGACCAGGTACCAGGTCTCCACGTCTGACCGTGGCTTGCCCTGTGCAGCACCCCGAGGGTACCGCAGTCGGCCCGGGGGTGCCTCTGTACCTGCGTCGATGCAGCGAGGGCGTCCTTCTGTCCGGGCCACAGCTACGTCCCCGAGGATCCGCGCGGAGATAGGCAGGACCTCTCGAACCGGGATATGGTCAAGCAGCAGCAGAAGGATCGCTGTCAGTAACACCGTGATGCTGAAGGTCCAGGCAACGGCCGCAGGGTGTTCTCGCAGGTGGCCCAGCCGGAGACGCGATCGCTTCGCCTTTGCGTAGAGCGCCTGGTCGTGATGGGCCGAGGTCCTCACGGCGCGCTGTCCTCGATGTCTTCGTCCAGCGCGTTCGACAATGCCTCGATGCGCGCTATCTGGTTCACATCGGGCAATACCTCGCCAGCGCGGACATACCACACGGCCTTACGCCGGAAGATCCCCGCCAGGCCCCCAAGG
>CAYOTU010000232.1:5725-6069 GCA_964406905.1 uncultured Myxococcales bacterium
CCACGCGTATTCCGAGCTCCACCAGCAAGACCCACAGCGCCACCTGGACCCCTACGAGGTCCTCTGCGAGGGGTAGGCGCCACGCACCATAACGCGTTGGGACCCCGCCGAGGCGATAAATCTCCAGCGCAGCCCGCCCTCCGGCCAGGAGGAGAAGGGCCAGCGCTATAAAGAGACCGATCCGAGTCAGCCACCGCACGACAAGGAGTGGGATCTCGCGACGGTCCCAGTCCGCCTTGACGTCCTTCAGGAGTTCGTTGCGTACCGGGCCGATGGCGCGGAAATGAACCCACAGACGAAACACTATGACGTTCTCAAGAATAGCGGTGGCCGCTACGAGGGCG
>CAYOTU010000233.1:0-6063 GCA_964406905.1 uncultured Myxococcales bacterium
CTCGTAGGCCTGATCATATGGGCCGAGCAGGATGAACTACAGCGTTTTTTTCGGCCCCGGCGGCCTCTCTGCGATGCGACACCGTTAGCTTCCCGGCCGCGGTCGCAAGGGTCCCGGCTGGGATCGGAACGGTGGTGCATGGTGGATGGTGAGGAAGGGGCGCTGTCCATAAAATGGGAGCTGCTGCTACTTCCTATGCCACCGAGCACCACGGCCGCGGCTGGTGAGGGTCAGGAGACCGTCGGCCTTCATCTGTGAGAGGACCTTCCGGGCTAGCTGGGGGCTCACCGAGGGGCACGCCTTGAGGATCTCTTTCAGGGTGAACGCGTTGGTGCGCCTGACGGCCTGCCGGACCAGCTCTGACTTGCCCAGGCCGGTGTCCACCACCTCCAGGCGCTCCTCCAGTTCCACGTAGGCCCGGCGCAGGGTGGACAGGAAGTGGTTCCACCAGGGGACCAGGTCGTGGGCCGCTTCGTGCCAATTGGCGGACGACGCAGCGAGGGCGTCGTAGTACGCCTCCTTGCTTTCCTCCACCAGCCTCTCCAGGCTCAGGTAGCGTCCGACCTCAAATCCCTGCTGGTACAGCACGAGCAGGGTCAGCAGGCGGGAGACGCGGCCGTTGCCGTCGCGGAACGGATGGAAACAGCGGAGGTCGAAAACCAGCGCCCCCGCGGCCAGGAGCGGAGGCAGGAGTTCCTGCTGGATCGCGTGCCGATACCCCAGGCAGAGCTGCTCGATTGCGTGAGGGGTCTCTGCGGCCGAGACCGGTACGAATCGGATTCTGCGCTCACCGTTCGGCAGGATCTCGATGATCTCGTTGTCTCGCTCCTTCCAGCGCCCAGCGTCCCCGCTCGTGCCGCCTTGCGCCAGCGCATGGAGCCGTTGGATGGTGTCCGGGGTCACGGTGATCTCTCGATGCCCCCCGTGGATCCAGTCCAGGGCCAGTCGATATCCGACGAGCTCCTCCTCCGGCCGGTCCATGGGGGTGGCGTCCCCGAGCACCAGGGGCCGCAAGCGATCCCTTGAAACAACCACCCCCTCGATCCGGTTCGATGACTCAGCGCTCTGCACGATAGACAGTTCGCGCAGGGCCTCCAGGAGTTCCGGTCTCCGGTGCTTCCACAGCTCCTGTTTACCCCGCGCCTCCATGCACGCGCCCATGAGCCACGCGGTGCCTGCAGGTATTGAGACCTGACTCAGTCGTTCTGGATGGAAGGAAGTCATGAGGCTTCTCCGGGATGTGGTAGCTTTATAGTAGCTTAAAACAACGCGGGTAGCCAATTGATGCGTGGGCTCAGGCTCGCGCCTGTTCTCTATCCCCGAAGGTTCATGTCATACCACAGCAACAACACGATGATAGACCACAGCGCCTTGCGGTGGTCCCTTACTCCGTCCAGATGCTCTCTCAGGAGGGCCTGGACGCCTTCGGGCTCCAGGCCGAGGGCGCGGAGATAATCGTCAGCGTGGAGGAGATCCTCGGTCCACTGGCGTAGCTCGCCGCGGAGCCAGCGCGCTATGGGGACGCCGAAGCCCTTTTTGGGGCGGGCTATGATGTGTTTCGGGAGGTCCTTGCGGTAGGCACGGCGCAGCAGGTATTTCATCTTCATGCCGCGCAGCTTGTAGTTTGTGGGCAGGCTGGTCAGGAACTCCACCAGGTGCTGGTCCAGGAAGGGGGCCCTCACCTCCAGGGAGTGCATCATGGATGCACGGTCGACCTTGGTGAGGATGTCGTCGCACATGTAGAGCTTTGAGTAGAGGTAGGTCAGGAGGTCGAAGGAGTCGCGGGGCGCGCAGCGTGCAGCGTGCTGGTCGATGATGGAGAAGACGTCGTCGTCACCGGCCGCGGCCAGGAGATCCGCGGAGAGGAGGGGGCGCTGCTCCGCGGGGCTCAACGCGCCGATCCAGATGAAGTGCCGGTGCATGGGATGGAAGGCCATTCCCTTGATGAGCTGCTTGGCCTTGTAGTCGAAGCTGATGTTGTCGTGGTTTACGGGCAGCCTTCGGACCGCGCCGGCCATCGCGCCTTGCAGCAGGCCGGGGAGCCGGCCGTACCACTGGGCCACCTTGTGGGCCTGGAAGGTCGGGTAGCCCAGGTTCAGCTCGTCGCCGCCGTCTCCTCCGAGGGCCACGGTCACGTGCTCACGGGTGAACTCTGAGAGGAGGAACGTCGGGATCAGGCTGCCGTCGGCCAGGGGCTCGTCCAGGCGGCCCATGATCGCCGGGAGCTTGTCCAGCATCACCGACGGGGTGAGGGTCTTGTGGCGGTGTCTGGTCCCGAAGTGTTGCGCCACTGTCTTCGCATGCGCTGTTTCGTCAAAGGACGGATCCTCGAAGCCGATGGAGAAGGTCTGGATGTCCGGGCCCTCGCGGTGGTCACGCATAGCGGCCACCACGGCCGAAGAGTCGATCCCTCCCGAGAGGAAGACCCCCAGGGGCACGTCGGACATGAGGCGCATGCCCGTGGACTCGGAGAGGAGGGTGCGCAGGCGCTCCTCGGCCTCGGGTATGGAGGGTGCGCGCTCATCTTTGGGCGGGAAGGTGATGTCCCAGTAGCGCGCCCTGCGGGTGTCGCCGCTTCGGCGCCAGAGGAGCCAGGTCCCGGGCTCTAATTTTCTCACTCCCTTCAGCAGGGTCCCTGGCGATGGGATCGAGTCGAAGAGCAGGTAGCGCCGCAGGCTCACCGGGTCGATGTCGCGCCCCACCGCGGGGTGCTCCATGAGCGAAGTCAGCTCAGACGCGAAGGCCAGACCTTCCCGGGTCTCAGCGTAGTAGAGGGGCTTCTGTCCCATGCGGTCACGGGCCAGGAACAGCGTATTTTTCTGCGCATCCCAGATCGCAAATGCGAACATCCCCTGCAACTCGCCCGGGGTCTCCACCCCCAACTCTTCCCAGAGGTGGACCAGGGCCTCGGTGTCTGCCTGGGTCCGGAACACGTGGCCTTTTGCCTCGAGTCCTGCCCTGAGGGTCTCGTGGTTGTAGATTTCCCCGTTGTAGGAGGTGACCACGGTCCCGTCCTCGTTGGCCATGGGCTGCAAGCCGCCCTCGAGGTCGACGATATTGAGGCGCCGGTGCCCCAGCCAGACCCCCTCTCCGACCCAGGCTCCGTCAGCGTCGGGGCCCCGGTGGACCAGGCGCGCGGTCATTCGGGCGAGGGCCGCGTCCGTGTCGAAATCGGGCCGCACTCGCGAGACGAAGCCGCAGATCCCGCACACGTCAGCCCTCGTCCGGCGGCAGGTTGTGGCGCTCCTTGATCACGTAGGGCGTCCGCCCCTGGGATTCGTAGTAGGTGCGAGCGTTGAGTTCTGCCAGGAGGCCAATGAGGACGATTTGGAGCCCAGCGAGGCCCAGGAAGATCGTCATGTAGAAGAAGGGATCCGTGAACATGGGCTCCTCCCACAACAGCTTCTTCGCGATGGACCATGTCAAGGACAGGAATGCGAAAAAGAGCGCGAAGAATCCCAGCTTCCCGAACAGGTACGCTGGTTTTGCCGAGTAGGCCACCAGGAACCGCACCGTGAGCAGGTCCAGGATTACCCGGAAGCTCCGCGAGATTCCGTACTTGGTCTGGCCCCGGGTGCGGGGATGGTGGGTGACCACCACCTCCTTGATCTTTCCCCCGGCCCAGGCAGCGTACGCGGGGATGAAGCGGTGCATCTCCCCGTAGAGGCGGATTTCCTTGAGCACGTCCCTCCGATACGCGGTGAGGGTGCAGCCGTAGTCGTGGAGGTGGACCCCCGTGACCCAGGAGATTAGCCAGTTGGCGATCCGCGAGGGCAGGATCCGATTGATGTACGAGTCCTTGCGGTCCTTGCGCCAGCCCTTGGCCACGTCACAGCCTTTGTCCAGGACCGCCAGGAGCCTACCGATGTCCTTGGGGTCGTTTTGGAGGTCCGCGTCCATGGGGACCACCACGTCCCCCGTGGCAGCGGAGAAGCCTGCGTCCATGGCCGCCGTCTGCCCGAAGTTGCGCCGGAACGCGATGACCTTGACCCGGGGGTCTTTGGCAGCGAGGTCCTCGAGGTAGACCATGCTCCCGTCCTGGCTGCCGTCGTCGGTGAAGATCACCTCCCACTCCAACTCCTGGGCTTCGAGGGATTCCACGAGGCGCTCGTACAGCTCCGGGAGGTTTTCCTCCTCGTTGAACACCGGGATGACCACGCTCACGTCCATTGTCTGTCTACTCCCCTCGCTGTTCCCGGCGGCCGGCGAAGAAGAGGCCCCCGGCCACTGCCAGAATGATCACTGGCCACCAGATGTCGGCCCGCAGATGTGCCATCGCCGTGGTCAGCACCTCGCCCGAGGCCAGACGAACCAAGCCTGTGCATAGAAGGATAACGCCATAGACAGCCAGGATCAGCGCTGACCAAGTCCAGATGGAGACCATGCGTTTCGGTACGTCGCTCATCTATGCCTCCTACCAGAACAGGATGTTGAGTGCAACGAGCACGACAAGGACCACCACCGCCCAGAACCCTGGCTTTTTCAGCAAGGGGAGGTCCTCTGAGGCTGTGGTCTTAGACGTGAGACCCTTGACCAGCCCCATCAACTCAGCGTCGGGCTTCGGGGTCGTGCCCAGGCTGATCACGATGGTGGCCACAAAGCAGACCGCCCAGGCCCACACGGCCTGCCACAGGTTCTGGGCCATGGCGCTGGGGTTCTCGGCCATGGTGATCAGGTATGTTATTCCCGCGTCAAACCAACCGAAGCGGAATCCCAGGTAGATCCCGAAGGAGGTGCTCATGCCTAGAATGAGCCCCCAGAAAGCGCCGGCAGAGGTCGCCCGTCGCCAGAACATGCCCAGGAGCATCGTCGCGAAGAGGGGCGCGTTGATCCAGGAGAAGATCGCCTGGATATAGTCCATGATCGTGTCGAACTGCATGGCCGCGTAGGCTGTGACCACCGAGAGCAGGACCCCCACGACTGTGGTGATTCGCCCTACGAAGACGAGATGCGCGTCGGACGCGTTCTTCTTGAAGAGCGGCCGGTAGATGTCATAGGTCCAGACCGTGTTGAACGCGCTGACGTTGCCCGCCTGGCCGGCCATAAAGCCGGCCAGGAGTGCGGTGATCCCGAGGCCCACGAGGCCCGTGGGGTAGTAACGCGCGATGAGTACTGGGATCGCTGTGTCGTTCCATGCCTTTCCGGTAATGGGGTGCTTCAGCAGTTCGATCTCCCCGAGGAACTGGAGCTTGTACGCGACGAGGCCTGAGGCCACTACGATGATCGGCAGGAGCATCTTGAAGAAGGACGCTTTGATGGGTGTCATGCGCGCGCTTCGAAGGTCCTTTGAAGAGAAGGCCCGCTGGACCACCAGGAAGTCTGTGGTCCAGTAGCCGAAGGACAGGACAAAGCCGAGCCCCATGACGATCCCCAGCCAGGTGACGCCCATGGAGTTTTCGGTTGCGCTTCCGGAGGTGGCCCAGATGTGGGACATGTTCTGCGGCATGTCCGCCAGGAGCGCGTCGATGCCCCCCAACTCGGAGATTCCCAGGATCGCCACCAGGAAGAGGCCCGCCCAGATCAGGAAGAACTGGATGATCTCGGTGAAGATAGCGCTCATGAGGCCGCCCAGGGTGATGTAGACCCCGATGCAGCCCGCGCTCACCCACATGCTCACGTGCCAGTCCCAGCCCAGGACCACCCGAAAGACCAGGGCCATCAAGTAGAGGTTGATGCCCGACATGAGGAGGGTCATCACCGCGAAAGAGATCGCGTTGAGGATCCGGGTCTTCTCGTCAAAGCGGAGCTTCAGGTAGCCGGGTATCGAGTGGATTCGGCTGGAGTAGTAGAAGGGCATCATGTAGAGCCCCAGGAAGAGCATCGCGGGGATTGCGCCGATCCAGTAGAAATGCGCGATGAACATCCCGTACTTCATGGTAGTGCCCGCGTGGCCCAGGATCTCCAGCGCGCCGAGGTTCGCGCTGAGGAACGCGACCCCCGCGACCCAGGACGAGTTGCCCCCCCCCCCCAGAAAGAACCCCATGCCCGCGTCCCCGGAGCGCGTCAGGTAGAGGCCGATGCCGAGGATATCCACGAAGTAGAGCCCGATAAACGTCCAGTCGA
>CAYOTU010000234.1:0-6027 GCA_964406905.1 uncultured Myxococcales bacterium
GGGGGAAGTGCCCCGAAGGGGCGATGGGGGATTCAGCGCCAGCAACCAACAAAAGCGAGTACCCCGAAGGGGGGATGGGGGATTCAGCGCCAGCAATCAACAAAAGCGAGTGCCCCGAAGGGGCGATGGGGACGCAACACAGCAACCAACAGAAGCAGCAGCAGCAGCATCCACCAGGCCGACGTTGAACCGTCGGTGACCCCGCAGCCGGCTACGGCGGCGGGGTCCTCTTCGACGGGACAGCCCTCGTCCACCTCCCCGTTGCAATTATTGTCCACGCCGTCATAGCAACGCTCACCGCCGCCGGGGTGGATGTCGGGGTCCAGGTCATTGCAGTCCTCGGCCCAGCAGACCAGGTCGCCGTCTTCGTCCAGGCAGAGGCAGATCCCGAAGCCCGGGACCGGGGACTCACCTTCGCACTCAGCGTCAGCTCCGCAGCCCCCGGGGCCACCGCAGAGCGGGAGACATTTCGCCAAACCGTCGCTGTCCACATCGCAGGCCAGACCGTCCGCACACTGGAGCCAAGCTGCGCCGGGGTCGCAGGCCTCGCCCTCCGCAATGTCCTCGGTGGGGAAGCAGTTGGTCAACCCTGTAGGGGTCTCCCGGCACGCGGCGCCCTCGGGGCAGCCGCCCCCCTGCTGGGAGCAATCCTGTGGCGGCAAGCAAGTCTCCAGGTACACTGAGCAGGCCTCCCAGTCACAGGACAGCTCAAGTCCCGGATCGGGCCAGGCCCCACATCCGGTCTCAGTGCAGGCCGCGTATTTGTCGTACACAGCCTGTGCCACCTCGGTCCCCTGCGCGTAGCATTCGTAGCGGCACTCGCCGTCCCCCGGAGCACAGGCTACCGCGCACCAGGCGATCTCTCGGCAGGTGGCGTCCCCTTCAGGCGCGTCGCCGCAGGCCTTCATCTGATCCTTGCAGCCCACCTGGGGGCAGCCCATGTCCATATCGTAGATCGTGGACCCCATACAGCTCAGGGCCAGGCAGGACAGGAGATCCTTGAGTTGGGCCTTGGCCGAGGGCGCGGCCCGTAGGTAGCAATCCACCCGGCAGCTCACATCCCACTCCTCACAGGCCAACGCGCAGTCCAGGGCTGGACCGCAGGCCCCTGTCTCGCAGGTCCCGTTCTCGCAGCGGCCGTCTTCACCGCAGGCCTGGGGGCACCAGCACACGCCCGGCTCCTCTCGGCAGTCAGGCCCGCCCTTGGCCAGGGTCGGCTTGATCCAGGTGGCGTGGACGTCCACCCGGGACTGGACCGAGATCCCCGTGCAGGGGTCAGGCCCCCCGCCCATGACCCATGAGTTGACCCCGATGACCCGCCAGCCGTCCTCGTACTCGAAGAGGCCAGGCCCCCCGGAGTCCCCAAAGCAGACCCCGGTGCCCATGAACTCGCTCAGGTAGGTAAGCTTGTCAAAGAGCCAGATGGGGATCCACCCGGAGCGCTTGATGCCGCCGCCCTCGTAGGTCTCGCCGTTCGTTACACCGTAGCCCACGTAGAACACGTCCTGCCCTTGCATCTCCTTGGGCATCTCCTCGTCGCAGTACGCGATGGGCGCCACGTCGGCCACGGGCTCGCTCAGGTGGACCAGCGCTAAGTCGTGCATGTTCGCGTCGGGGTTGTACTCCGGATGGACCACGACCCTGTCGGCCTGGTAATAAGTCACGCCCTCGGGCTCCTCGAGTCCATTCACTGGCCGCGCGTCGTCCCCGATCATGAACCGGATCATCCTCGGATCATCCGTCTGCCCTTGGTCTCCCTGGACGCAATGCGCAGCGGTGAGGACCCAGTCCTCCCGAAGCATGGTTCCGGAGCAGAACGAGCCCATGTAGATCACCCCGGGCACCGCCTGGGTCATCGCGCCCACCGCGGGCCAACCAGACTCAGGCTCCGCACCCACCAGCGCCGCGTCCACGGTCTCGTACCCCGCACCAGCGACCCCACTCCAAGCAAGCACAACCAGCGCCAGCAATGTCCGCATATCCGCCCTCCGTTCCGGGCTCTCTGCGCCCTTCTACTGCTGGAGTGTATCAGCAAGGAGAGAGGTTCTGTATACTCATCCCGGACAAACAGACAGAGCGAGGGCACACGGGCCCGGAGATTGAGCTATGAAGAAGCTCTTGTGCATAGTCTGCGTGGTGGCTGTGGCCGCGTGCGGCGGTGCGAAGGCCCCCATCCCGATGGGCGGAGGCATGGACAGCGCTGACGGGATCACGTTGGCCGACGTGGGCGCGGATATCGTGCCGGGCGTGGACACAGTACCGGGCGTGGATACCTTGCCGGGCGTGGATACCTTGCCGGGCGTGGACACGCTGACGCCCCCGGACACGATCCCGATCCCGGACGCGCCGCCGGACGCGGTGGCGCCCGATGGCTGCTGCCTCACCGACGCGGACTGCAACGACCCCATGACCGGTGCGATCATGGTCTGCGGGGGCAAAGGACTGGGCGAGCCGGAGTGGGCGGGGGTCTGCGTGCTCCCGGCCAGCGAGGCCGGGCGGTGCTGGTCCGATGGGGAATGCCCTGAAGGCCAGGTCTGCCACGGCGCGTCCCTCTGCGGCTGCAACATGGACTGCGACATGGACATGTGGGTTGGTCCCGGGATCTGCATCATCCCGGGCGCGATCTGTCAGGCGATCAAGCCCTCGTGGGCCGACGAGGTCTGCGACGCGGCCAACCTTGTGGTCTGGGACGGACAGGCATGCGTGGGCACCTGCCTGGGCTGCTGCGGCTGTGGGGAGTGGTGCGAGTACGCGTTCCAGACCATGGAGGACTGCCAGGCGACCTGTGACCCGCCGGATCCGGTGGACTGTCCGGACTACATCGCCGCGCTGGCAGACTCCCACCACGGTCTTTACACGAGCCCTGTGGACGGATGCCCGGAGGTCTCGCCCATAACGGTCTCATGCGAGGGCGACAACGACTGCGACTACCTGGGTGACACCGGCCTCCCGCTCTTCGGCGACACCTGCGTCCTCGGCAACTGCGTCTGGTGCTGGAACGACGACGGATGCCCCCCTGAGACCTTGTGCCGGGCCGGACGCTGCGTGGAGTACGCGCCTCCGGAATGCCCGGATTTCGGTGCATGCAGTGAGCCGGGCTGCCACCTGTTCACCCCCTCGGAGGTCCCCTGCCCGGTCTGCATGTGCGACAGCACCTACCAGCTCCCGTGCCAGACCGACAATGACTGCCTGCCGTTCTCGTTCCACCCGTTCAAGCGCTGCGTCTACGGCCGCTGCGCTGACTGCCGCAACGACGACGACTGCACCTGGGGCCGCTGCATACAGCCGGGGATCTGCTACGAGATAACGCCGCCGGAAGACATGCTCTTCGGCACCTGGCTCATCGGCTGGGCCGGGGGCTTGGACCACTTCTCCTACTTCCGCTTCGAGCCCGACGGGACCCTCCGCCGGGCCATGTACGACACCTCGGATCCCGTGGGTGCGTGGAGCGACGACGTGCCGCCCTTCTGGGAGGTCTGCGACCCGGGCTGGCCCGTGCCCGCGCCCCTGCTCGGCACCTGGGAGCCGGAGGTGACCCAGTCGGGGTTCCTCGTCATCCGGGTCCGCCTCAACCTGCCCTGCGCGACGGACGGCGGCTGGACCACACGTTGGGCAATCAACTGGATCGACGGCGGGCCCTGGACCACGGAGTTCGACGACATCGATGATGGGATGGACTACATCGGCTGGAAGGTTGAACCAACGATCTGCCTGCCGGACTTCTCCGAATGCCCGCTGCCGACGTCTCCTTGGTAGTACAGGGGAACCGCAAACACACCGACGGCCGCTCCCTCACGGTCACGGCTCGGACGTGGGGCTAAACTCCAGCCTCCTTGACAGCTCCGCCCCCGCGAATCTACAGTTCCCGCGCCATGACTATAGGAGACAACCCATGAGACAGACCCTCCCAATCGTCGCGCTCACCCTTGCGCTCCTTGTCGCACCCCACGCCAGGGCCGAAGAAGGCATGTACCCGGTCCAGGACCTGAACCCTCAGGTCGAGAAAGCCATGAAGGCCCACGGCCTCACGCTGAACGCGGCCGAGTTGCAAAAGCTCTCCCTCGCAGTGGTCCAGGTCGCGGGCGGCGGCACCGGCTCCTTCGTGTCCGAGGACGGCCTCGTGGTCACCAACTACCACGTGGCTTACGGCTGCATCGCCGCGCTGGACGCTATGGAGGAACACAGGGGCATCACAAAGACGGGCTACGTCGCGGCGGACCGCGCCGCGGAGCTGACCTGCCCGGGCTACTATATGTTGATCCTCGACCTCGAGAAGGTCCGGGACATAACAAAGAAGGTCCGCAAGGCCAGCCGTAAAAAGAAGCACTGGCACGAGCGCTTCGAGGCCGAACGTATGAAGAAAGAGGCGCTGGTGGCGAAGTGCCAGAGGTCCGGCGAGCACGTCTGCGAGGCCAAGGACTTTGACGGCGGCCGCACGATCAAGCTCATGGTCTATACCCGCCTGCGGGACGTGCGCCTGGTCTACGCTCCCGAGTCCGCAATCGGCAAGTTCGGCGGCGACATCGACAACTGGATGTACCCGCGACACACGGGGGACTACAGCTTCCTGCGTGCCTATGTGGCGCCTGACGGAGAGGCCGTCGGCCACGCGAAAGATAACGTCCCCTACACGCCTGCGGCCCACCTCAAGGTCTCCACCGAGGGCGTGAAGAAAGGCGATCTGACCCTGGTGATGGGCTACCCCGGACGGACCTCTCGCTTCGCGTCCGCGACCGGGGCCCGCCAGTACGTTTCCCGGATGATCCCGTGGCGAGGCAAGGCCTACGGAGACCTGCTCAAGATCCTCGATGGCCTCGCTGCAGCGTTCGATACCGTGGGACGTAAATATGCGGGCCTCATGGCAGGCTTCAACAACGCGACAAAGTACTACGGGCAGCTTGAAGAGGGCTTTGCCAAGGCCGACCTCGTTGCGAAGAAGGAGGCCGCTGAGGCCGCACTGAAGGAGACCCTGAAAGGACAGCAGGCCGAGGACTTCGCGGCCCTGAGCGCTGAAATGGACAGGATCTACGCGGACCTCACGCGCTACGACGACCTGCTGACCCTCCTGGGGCGGATGACCTCCGTAGGCGCGTCGTCACTTCGCTTCGCGCATACCCTGGTGCGCTGGGGAGTGGAGAAGCAGAAGCCGGACATGGAACGCAAGGAGGACCGCTTCAAGGAGAAGAACAAGCACCGCCTCTACGAGGGCGCGGATCGGCTGGAACTGACCGCTGACCTCCGGGCCGAACACGCGATCCTGACCTACTGGTTCAAGCGGGCCATGGCTCTGCCGGAGGACCAGCGACCCAAGGCCGTGGTCAAGCTCCTGGACACCGTCGCGGAGATCCCGGGGGACCTGGGCGAAAAGGTTCTCCAGGAAGGTCAGGAGCAGACGGTGCGCTGGACCGACGCGTACGTGCCCCCGGAGCCAGAGGCCCTGGCGGCCTGGTACCTGCTGCGCAGCAGCAGCCTGGTAGCCCGGGACAAAGCCGGAACCGACGCTGCCAAGGCCCTGCGCAGGCAATGGCTGGACTTGCCGGGTAAGGAGATAGCGGCCCTTGACGATCCCCTTGTCGCGTTCGCGCGATGCCTGGACAAAGATCTCCAGGCCCTGAAGGAGGGGCCCTACAGGGAGGTCGAGGAGCGCCTCGCTGGAGAGCTGAAACGGCAGTGGGTTGACCTGGTGGGAGTGCCCTACCCCGACGCGAACTTCACCCTCCGCCTGACCTGGGGCCTGGTAAAGGACTACCACGAGACCGCCACGGACCTGGACCACCGCTACGTCACGGATCTCGCGGGCGTCATGGCCAAGGAGACCGGGCAGGCCCCGTTCATAGTGCCCGAGAAGCTCAAGGCAGCCGCGAAGAACCCCGGCCGTTGGAAAGACCCGGTCATCGACGACGTACCGATCAACTTCACCGCATCCCTGGACACCACGGGCGGCAACTCAGGCAGCCCGGTATTGGACAAGGAGGGCCGCCTCGTGGGCCTCCTCTTCGACGGCACCCCCGAGTCAATCCTCTCGGA
>CAYOTU010000235.1:0-5990 GCA_964406905.1 uncultured Myxococcales bacterium
GCACTCGATGCGCTCTTCTCGTCGCCTATCGTCAGTCCGACCGAGTTCAGTCGGCTCTCTGGGATTCCTCGGCGTAGCGCCTTCCGCATTCTCGATGTGCTGAAGGAGGCCAAGGTGCTCGTGGAAATTCGCCCAGCGCAGGGCCGGAAGGCTGCGGTTCTGGGGCTGAGGGAGTTGCTCGATGTGGTTGAGTGACGGCATGACCGGGGAAATGGCACACAAGAAGAGGTTCTTCGCGATCGACGTTTGGTATCCCTCCATCTACACCCCCGCCAGTTTGAACTTGGACTCGTGGATGAAAAGAAGCCGGAGCCCGAAGAACTTCCAGTCGCGGTACCCATATGCTGTTCGTTTCAGGACCTTGATCTTGTTGTTCAATCCCTCCAGGGGGCCTGTGCTGATCGGGTAGTCGTACCATGCCAGTATTGCTGGCAGATGACTGCGGATCGTGTTGGCATAGGCGGTGAGTGGGAGACTCCCGACGGCCCTCGCCTGCCTTTGCCAATCCTCGATGAACTCCTCAGCATCCTTCTTCGAGCTCTGGCCCCAGAACTGACGGAGATCCTCTTTTAGCAGGTAGACCTTGTTGAGGATTTTGTTGGCTTCGAGGAGTCTTTCGAGTCGCTCCTGCTTCTCGGGCGGCTTGGTAGCCAACTTCTCCCTGGCGTATAGGAGCAGATAGCGCGAGCCCTTGATAAACTTCTTGCCCTCTCCCTCCTGGCGATTCTGCTCGCTTCGCCTGACCTGATCGATGACGTGATTCATGGCCGAGACGAGGTGATACCTGTCGTGAACCACGACGACTCCGGGTGGACCGAACTCGCGGATGGCTTTGCGGTAGGCGTTGCTCATGTCAACGGCAATGGCCTCGAGTTTGGCCCCAGCCCGACGAAGTCGCCGGAAGAACGGCTTCAGGCAGGTGTGGTCTCTCCCTTCTGCAGTGAAGAGCACCTCCCCCGTCGTCAGGTCGACGACAACAGTCATATATCGATGCCCCTTGCGAGTGGCGATCTCGTCGATGGCGATGCGCTTCACCCTTCGCCAAGAGCGCCTTGCTGCTCGTTTCTCCAGGTGCTCCCGGAGGATCCCCTTCACCGTGTGCCAAGCAATCCCCAGGTAACGGGCGACATCCGAGATCGTCATCTTCTTGCAGAGGCCCAGGACGAAGCGGCCGAAGGATCTGGTGTACCGCTTCATGGGGTCGGCGATGAACCGGTCCTCTTGCCTGATCGCACCACACTTCTTGCACTGCAAATCATGGAGATGCAGGACAAGAAAGACGGGGCGGTCGCCAATCGGAACAGCCCGCAACGTCTGCTCCTCGCCTCCGTGCAGCGTCACATTGCGGCTCCGACAACAGACACAGCGACGCTTGTGCGGCTTCGTCTCGATGTGGAAATAGATGGCGCCGTTTCGAAACTCCGTCCGGAGATAGTCATGGCATCGTACCCCGAACGCGTGGAACATGAGACTCGTGGACATCGAGGGCCTCCCAGGAAAAGGTTTCGCAACTCATTTCTGGGCCCTCGGTGTCCCGTGTGTCCACCTCTTCCGGCATCTGGAATTCTCCCGACTGAACAGGCCGGATCTCAACTCTCGATAGTGACCTGTCCGACGTGGAAGGGAGGGCGCCTGCGGCGCGGGTCAGAGGCCGCTACCAAACGTCGATCGCGAAGAACCATCTTTCCTCCTATTAACTTGTTCTCCGAGAGGATATCATCAGCAACAGCCGGGAGGTAGCATGGCGACAGAAGAGAGCACCATCGAGTTCCTATTGGACCAGCTCGGGGGCCTCCCCGACGCGCGGGCCCGTAAGATGTTCGGGGAGTACGCGCTGTACCACCAGGAGAAGGTCGTCGGGCTGGTGTGCGACAACCAGCTCTTCGTGAAGATTACGCCGGCAGGGAAAGAGCTGGTGGGGGAAGGCTATGAGGAGGGCCCCCCCTATCCGGGTGCGAAGCCATCCATGGTGATCGGCGCGGACCTCATCGAGGACGACAGCCGGCTCTGTGCGCTGTTCAGGTGCACCGCGGACGCGCTGCCCGCGCCGAAGCCGCGGAAGAAGAGGAAGCCGAAACCCAGGGCCTGAGAGTTCCCCGCCTTACCGAGAACTTACAAACAAGCCGGAAGAACAGGCATATTTTCTTACGCTGCTATCCTAGACTCGGGGAGTGTGGCGTGGTCCTCTTGTCAGAGACGACGCCCGCTTGGATGGAGTGCGGTCGAGGAGGTGAGTGATGAAGTCTTTGGGGATGAGAGTCTGGGTCGTGATGGTCGCTGCGGGGCTCGTGTTTTATGCGTGCGGCGGCGGCGGCGGCGAGGAGATCCAGGGCGGGGACGACCTGATCACGGATGAAACCGTGGCTGGCGCGGATCTTGAGAATGATGCCGGGGCTGGCGCGGATCTCGAGGACGACGCGGAGGAGACCCCCCTCCCCGCGCTGCCCTACGCGATCGTAGGGACCGACCAGGGCGTCTGCTATGACGCGGCGACCTGCATGGCCTGCGCGGGGGATGGAGAGGCCTTCTACGGGCAGGACGCGCAGTACCTGGGCCTGGTGCCGTCCTACGTGGTGAGCGATGACGGGCGCACGGTCCATGACGCGGTCACGGGCCTCACTTGGCAGCAGTCCACCGATACCAACGACGACGGCGAGATCCGGGCCACGGACAAGTTGAGCTGGACCGACGCCCAGGCCCGGCCGGCAGCGCTCAACGCGATGAAGTTTGGCGGCTATGACGACTGGCGTCTGCCCACGATCAAGGAGCTCTACTCCCTGATCCTCTTCTCCGGCGTGGACCCCAGCGGCTACGAGGGCACCGACACCTCGGGGCTGGTCCCCTTTATCGACGACCTGACCTTTGACTACGCGTACGGAGACACTGCGGCGGGAGAGCGGATCATCGACTCCCAGTACGCGTCCAGCAACCTCTATGTCTCCCAGACCGCGGGCGAGGGGCCGGGGACCCTCTTCGGCGTGAACTTCGCGGACGGCCGCATCAAGGGCTATGGCCTCTCCATGATGGGGCAGGACAAGACCTTCTTCGTCCAGTGCGTGCGTGGGGACGACTACGGGGTCAACGACTTCGAGGACCTGGGCGATGGCACCATCATGGATCACGCGACGGGCCTCACCTGGCAGCAGGGGGACGCGGCGGAGGGGATGATCTGGGAGGACGCGCTGCGTGAGTGTGAGGAGCTGAGCCTGGCGGGGCACGACGACTGGAGGCTCCCCGACGTGAAGGAACTCCACAGCCTCGTGGACTACAGCCGCTCGCCGGGCACCACGGACTCCCCGGCCCTGGATCCCATCTTCGACGCGACCCCCATTACCAACGAGGCGGGTCAGGAGGACTGGGCGGCCTACTGGTCGAGCACGACCCACTCGAACTGGTCAGCGGGCCATGAGGGGGCCAACGGCGCGTATGTAGCTTTCGGTCGCTCCATGGGCTACATGAACGAGACCTGGGTGGATGTCCACGGCGCGGGCGCGCAGCGCAGCGATCCCAAGGTCGGGGATCCAGCGGATTACCCCACGGGTTTCGGGCCCCAGGGGGACTCGATCCGCATCTTCAACCAGGTCCGCTGTGTCCGCGGCGGAGAGGTCGTCAAGGTCTCAGGAGGCGACTGCCCGGATCCCGCGGAGCCCACGGAGCCTGTCTGTGGCGACGGCGTCTGCGGTGCTGGCGAGGACGAGACCTGCCCCGAGGACTGCGAGGTGGAGGAGCCCATGGGGCCCACCTCCTGCACCGAGGAGGCCGACTGCCTCGCCCCCGGCGCCTGCCCCACGGAAGCTGCCAAGGGCTGCACCTGCGCGGATACCCCGGACGGGAGCTTCTGCATCCCCCTCTGTGATTCCGATGCGGATTGCCCGGCACCACCGGGCATGGTGATGACCTGCGCCATGGGCGGGATCTGTGTCCCTTCCGGAAGGTGATCTTTAGTCCAAGGGGCCGTTCCGAAACAACTTGCTCGTTCGGCTCCCGCTGCATCCCAACCTCAGCCTGATCCTTCCTCGCTCCCCTTCTTCAGTCAGGAACCCCGGTTCTGGGTTTGTGGGCGGAGACTGACTAGAATAGAACGCAGTCTCTCAGGACCCGGCCGACCAGCGCAGCACCACCCTGGGACGGATGTACCAGATCCCGATGTCCACCAGCGGCTCCTTGAGGAGGCGCTCAAGGCCGTCACGGTACAGAGAGATTTGTGCATAGTGTTTCCGGACCTTGTCGTGGGTCTCCGGCGCGCCCCGCCCATTGGGATGGTCGCTCCCGGCCTTGTAGTCCAGGAGATGCCAGCCGTCGTCTTCCCGCCACAGGAGGTCCACGGATCCATCGACGAGCACGACGTCCTCAGTCCGGAAATGAAGCGGCACCTCGTGGAAGAGGTCGCCTCGCTCAGCCGCGGCCGACAAGCGCTCGATGGTGGTGGGGTTGTCCTTCTGTAGTCCCTCGACCCGGTCGCAGAGCCAGGCGACCCGCGCGTCCCTGTTCGCCGGGCTCCAGAGAGACTCCTGCCGGAGGGCCTCCTCCGCCAGCTCGGCGAGGGGACGCTCCCCGGCCGCGCTGTATCCCCAGAGCTCCAGGAGCTTGTGCATAGCGTTCCCCGCCAGACGATCGCTCGGGAAGGTCTTCGCCGGATCCGGTAGGGTGCGGGACCAGATCCCTTCGGCCATCTGCGGCGCGGTGACCTTCGCCGCCGCGTCCACCTCCGAGGGATGCAGCCGTCGCGCAGGCGCGGATGTGAGGGGCCGCCAACGCTCCAGGAGGGGCATGAGGTCGATGTTTGGTGGGGCCGAAGAGGCAGTCGTTTTCCCTTCGATGCCTTCACTAGCGGAGAGTAAGTCCTTGGCGAGTAGAAGCTCCACATCCTCATCCTCGATCCAGTGCCCATTCCCGAGATGGGGCCGGCCCTCTTCGTTGAAGGACAGAACCGTGCAGACGAGGAGCAGGTCCGACCACTTCTTTGCGGCAGTCAAACCGAAGCGTTGGTCCGTTTGCCGGGCGGTGAACCGGCTCCGCTTCTTCCGGGGCGCGTCGAAGGTCCCAGCGAGAAGCAGCCGGTGCTTCGCGCGGGTCATCGCTACGTAGAGCAGACGGCGCAGCTCGGCCCTGTCCGCTGGGCCGCGGTGTGCTTTGGCAAGGACGTTCGCTGCGACATCTTCCGCGCCAAAGGGATCCTTCTCGGGGTTTGTGACCTTGAGCCCGTGGACGAAGGTAGCGTCGCCTTGGCTCCCTTCGCCGAAGTCCACGGGCAGGAGGCGCTCGGCGCCGAGCCCCGGACCTTGGCTGCGGATCTTCGTCCGATGGAGGTCCGGGAGCACCACCACGGGCCACTGTCGCCCCTTGGCCTGCCAGAAGGTCGTGACCACCACCTGGGCAAGGCCATCCGTGTCCAGGCCGCCAGCCGCAGGGTCGTCTCCCTCCGCGAGTTGGTCCAGGGAAGCGAGCGTCCGCTGGGCCGACGCGCCCTGCGCTGCCTCCTGTTCCCGGACCAGGTCAATGAAGGTCCGTAGGTTCGTGAGTCGCTGCGCGCCTGCCTCGGTCCCGTACCACCAAGCGTCGAGTCCCAGGTCCTCAACCAGCGCCTCGAACCGGTCGGCCACCGGCCCTTCATGGAGTCCCGCCACCAGCCGCGTCCACGCACGCTGGAAGCGCCCGAGGGCCGCGGCGTCCTCGGTGAGCAAGGCTTCGAGCAGCGCTGAATCCCCTTGGCCGGACTCTGCCATCCAGGCTGCCGCAGCTTCGGAGGGCTCGAGCGCGCAGCCGGTCGCAGCGCTCCAGAGCGTTCGGGGGCTGCCCTCCCGGTTTTCGTCGAACCAGGCCAGGCCGTGCCCGCGCTTGAGGCAGTAGAGCCCCGCGTCGGACAGGGCGATCCCGGGCCCGCGAAGCGCGCCGGCCAGGGCTACGGGGTCGTAACGCACCGCGGACTCCAACCAGAGGCGCAGGCTCTCGACCTCCGGTGTCCCCAGGAGGCCTCGGCCCCCCTGAAC
>CAYOTU010000236.1:0-5989 GCA_964406905.1 uncultured Myxococcales bacterium
ACCTGAGGGTCGAGAGTTCAGAATCGAGGAAGCGCTGGCCGGGTTCGGTAACACGGGCGTGCTGACGGTCGCCGCGCTGTTCATCGTCGCTGCGGGCATCAGGGATACGGGTGGCATGGGGAGGCTCGTGCCTGTCATGCTGGGCAAGAGCCGATCGGTTATGATGACCCTGATTCGCCTGATGGTTCCCACCGCCGCGGTCTCCGCATTTCTCAACAACACGCCGGTGGTGGCCATCTTTACGCCTGCTGTGCGCGATTGGGCCAAGCGTAACAACGTGGCCCCGTCCCAGCTCCTCATCCCCTTGTCTTATGCGTCTATCCTGGGCGGAACCTGCACCCTGATCGGGACCTCCACCAACCTGGTGGTCAGCGGCCTCATGGTCGAGCGCGGTATGGAACCCATGGGGATGTTCGAGATCGCATTGCTCGGCCTTCCCTGGGCGTTCGTCGGCATGGTCTACATGATCACCTTGGGACATAAGCTGCTGCCGGAGCGAAAGGACCTCACCCAGCAGTTGGAGGAAACCAGGCGGGAGTACCTGGTCGAGGTCACCGTGGAGCCCGGCTGTCCGCTCATCGGCAAGAACATCGAGGTAGCGGGGCTTCGGCACCTGAAGGGTCTCTTCATGGTGCACATCGAGCGGGGCGAACACATCATAGGGCCGGTCCTGCCCACGGAGATCCTGGAAGTCGGAGACAACCTGTTGTTCACCGGTCTGATCTCGACCATCGTGGATCTCACGGCCATCAAGGGGTTGAGAGCGGTCGATCAGGAGCTCTCGGGGAGTTCCATCGCCATGGACGATCTCAGGCTGTTCGAGGCGGTGGTCTCCTCCATATCGCCCCTCGTTGGGAAGGGTATACGGGAGGCAGGTTTTCGTGGGACCTACGATGCGGCGGTGATCGCCGTGCACCGAGCCGGCCAAAGGATCCGCTCCAAGATCGGGGACATTGTGCTCCGCTCCGGCGACACCATCCTGCTCGAAGCCCCCGAGAGTTTTGCGACAAGGTGGTGCCGTTCTCCACACTTCTACCTGGTCTCCCAGGTGGGAGAGGCGCCCAGGGTCAAGCACGAGAGGGCACCAGTTGCGTTGCTCATCCTCGTTGCGATGATAGCGTTGTCGTCCCTTAAAATACTGCCGGTCGTCGTCTCCGTCTTCCTCGCCGCTGGCCTGTTCGTGGTCCTCAAGATCATCTCCCCTGCCGGCGCCAGGCGGGCCCTGGACCTGCAAGTGCTGATAACAATCGCCGCAGCGTTCGGAATCGGTCGCGCCATGGAGGTCACAGGGATAGCGGAAGCGTCGGCCGGCGCTCTCATCAGCGGGGTATCATTCCTCGGCCCGGTGGCCGTGCTGGCTGCCGTCCTCCTGGTGACCAGCGTCTTTACGGAGCTGATCACAAACAACGCGGCCGCGGCGCTCGTGTTCCCTATCGCGTTTTCCACCGCGCAACAGATGGAGGTGAACCCGGCGCCATTCCTGCTCGGTCTGGCGGTGGCAGCGTCGGCTTCATTCGCGACGCCCCTTGGCTACCAGACGAACCTCATTATCTATGGCCCGGGGGGGTACAAGTTCAGGGACTTTCTCAAGGTCGGAGTTCCCATGAACATCCTGATGCTGTTCACCGTGGTCGGTGCGGCTTGCTTTTGGTGGGATCTGATCTAGGACTCCCTGGTGTTGTACTCGGCAAGGTACGTTGCTAAACTTCTCGCCCCGGCGTGGTGTCGGTGGACGCGGAGGCAAAGGGGATACGATGGGTGGATTGCTGGAGAGGCTTAGGAAGCTCGTAGTGCCGGCCGCAGCGCAGCAGGAAGCGACGCAGCCAGCTACAGCCGCGTTCGATGAGAAGATAGCGCTGGGCGTGTTGCTGTGGATCGTGGCGGAGGCGGACGGCCGGTTCCTCGACGAGGAGCGAGCCCAGATTGGGCAGGTCCTCTCCGCGCACGGCGGGGTGGGGGATGCAGACCTTGCTGTGGTGATGGCCGCGGTCGAGCAGGCAGCGAAGGACCGGATCGACATGTACGCGTTTACCCGCGAAGTGGCCCATGACCTCTCCCCTGCGAGCCGGATCGAGATCGTACGGCATCTCTACCGGGTGGCCTGCGCTGATCGCTCCCTCGTTAACGACGAGGTCGAGGTGATCCGCAAGATCTCGGGCCTCATGCGGGTGGATCACCAGGATTTCATCGCCGCGAAGCTTGCGGCCATGGCCGAGTTTGAGATCACCGGATAGTCGCGGTCGGCTCCGAGTGACAGGAGGGGAGGGACAGGCAATGAAAAATGCTGGAATTATGGTCGCAGTCCTGGCGCTGATCATCTCAGGGGTCCCGGACGCGGGGGCCTGCGAGGTGATCGTCGGACCGTATCTGCTGGACATGCAACCAACCTCGGTGACTATCTGCTGGGAGAGCGCGACCAAGTGCAGCTATGAGCTGCGGTATGGCGCGCAGGAACTCGACCGCTCCTGGCAGGAATCCAAGGCGGTGCTCTTCCGCTGCACGGAGCTGACCGATCTCGAGCCGGGTACGACCTACACCTATCGCCTGCTGTCCGGTCCGTACAAGTATCCGGACTGCAGTTTTCGTACTCCGGTCCTGGCCGAGGAGACGACCCGCTTCGCTGTGTACGGCGACACCCGCACGGATCATGGCTTCCACCGCCAGGGCGTCGGAGTCCTGCATCGGATGCAACCGGATTTCGTTGTCCACACGGGCGACTGGGTCGAGGACGGTGACGTGCAGGAGGAGTGGTACACTTTCTTCGAGGTCGTGGCCTCTCTCTTTGCCCGGGTTCCTGTGATCCCGGTCATCGGGAACCACGATAACCGAACCGGGACGTTCTATGACCAGTACTTCCCCATGGCGGTGGACGACGGCGGCGAGCCGCGTCGCTACTACGTGTACGACCGCGCGGGGATCCGCTTCCTGGTGCTCAGCACCGAGGAGCCTTACGTTGAAGGGTCGCCCCAGTACCAGTGGCTGGTCGAAGAGTTGGAGAAGGGAGCCGCTGATCCATCGGTGCAGCACATGATCGCGGCGCTGCATCGGCCTCCGTACAACACTGGTCACCACTCGGACGACAGCCTGGAAGTTGCGGCCGTGTTCCCAGCGCTGTTCTCCAAGTACGGTGTGGAGCTGGTCTTCGCTGGCCATGCCCACGACTACGAGCGCTCCACCGCGGACGGAGTGGTCTACATCGTCTCCGGTGGCGGGGGTGCGCCCAACGTGTGGGCCATTGAGGATCTGCGCATGAACCCCGACGCGAACGAGTTCAGCCAGGTCTATCTGGCCATCATCCACGCGTGCGAAGTGACCGCGACCCCGGATTGCCTTCTGGTTAAAGCCATCGACACCGCGGGGAAGGTGAGGGACGAGGTGGAGATCGGCGCGTGTCAGTGGGGTCGTGCCGTCACGGCCGATCCGTCCCCCGAGCAGGGGGCCGACGTGCAGGACCTGGTTTCGTCGGGACCGGATACGGTGAAGTGTGATTGCCCGCCGTGTGAGGTTGGCTCAGCAAAGGACACGAGCAACGGCTGCGCCTCCGGGAAGAGCTTCTCTCCGTCACCTCTATGGTTGCTGGCGCTGCTGCCGCTTCTCCTCGTGGCGTGGCGGCGGCGGACCGCGCTTGGTCGTCGCGCCTGAATCGGATTTCCCGTCACCGGTGATCATGGGAGCTGCGGCAGGTCTGTCCAGACGCGGGCGACTCCGAGCGCGTCCACCCGGTTAGCCATGGGATAGTCATGAGGACCAGCGTGGACAACAACCAAGCGGTCCAGCATCAGGTCGTCCCTGGCGATTCGCATGGAAGGAGTCATTCGGGGTGCCTCGCTCCGCTTGAATTCAAAGCCAAGCCGCCTGGTTCCTCTCACCACGAGCAGATCGAGCTCAGCGCCGGCATGGGTTGCCCAGAAGAAGGCCTCCTCGTCACGTGCACCCAGTCGTCGGAGGACCAGATCCAGGGCAAAGCCCTCCCAGGAAGCTCCGATCTTCGGATGCCCAAGCAGGTCGTCGAGATTCGTGATGCCCAAGAGAGCATGGAGTATTCCCGGGTCACTCAAGTAGATCTTGGGGGAACGCACCTGCCGCTTCGCCAGGTTCTCGAACCAGGGGGGAAGCAATCTCACTGAAAACGTGCCCACCAACGCGTCAAGGTAGCGACGAACGGTGTGTCCGCTTACTCCGAACGCGCGCCCGAACTCTGCGCCATTCCAGATCTGTCCATGCCAATGCGCCAGCATGGACCAGAAGCGTCGGAGGGTGTCCGGCGGAAGGGAGACGCCGATACGTCCCAGGTCACGCTCGAGAAAGGTCCGCAGAAAGGCACGGAGCCACTCCGCTGCGGCGTCATCGGAACCAGCGAGGAACGCGCGAGGCAGACCTCCCCGGAGCCAGAGCCGATGCAGCGTGTCCACGTCGGTGCCGATCTCGTCAGGATCGAAACCAGATAAACCGTAGAAAGCGACGCGGCCGGCGAGCGTCTCGGAGACCCCGCCAACCAACTCCGGTGACGCACTACCCAACAGCAAGAACCGTGCAGGGGTGTCGAGACGGTCAGCAAGGACCCGAAGCAGCGGGAACAGATCAGGGCGACGCTGCACCTCGTCCAGCACCACCAATCCCTCCAGGCCACGCAGGGCGAGGCCCGGGTCCTCCAGGCGAGCAAGATCCGCAGGGTCCTCCAGGTCGAACTTTGTCATCTGTCCGACAAACTTGCTTCCGACCTGATCTGCCAGTGTCGTCTTTCCCACCTGTCGTAATCCGAGGAGCGCTACAATGGGGTGGCGAGTGAAGAGATCCTGGATGGTTTGTACGTGTTGTGAGCGGGGAATCATGAGAAAAGTCTACCTTGAAAATCGGAACTCCGCAAGCACGTTTTCGAGGTGCGACCGGTTGCTCACTCCGGACAGGTCAGGTTGGGGAGGGTGCCCACCGGCGCGTCCGCGCACCAGGCCCCGGCCTCCATTGATTCGTCCTCCTCCGTGCCAGATTGCCTCGACTGGGGGGCTGGTCAACTCTGAGCCGTGTCGATCTTACGGCCCATGACTAGGATCGGCTATACTTCAACACATGACACGCGATGGACCGACCCTCCTCGATGATTTCCTTTACCATCTGCGTTTCGAGCGCGGGCTGTCGCCGCTGACCGTGGTGGCCTACGAATCGGACCTGGGGCAGGCGGGGGAGTTCCTTGTTGAAGAGCGGTCCCGGGATCTGTCGGGATGTGACAGGGAGGACCTGGAGGCCTTCCTGGTGGAGCGCGCTGCCGCGGGGGACAAGCCCCGGAGTCGAGCGCGGAAGCTGTCCGCCTTACGGACCTACATGGCGTGGCTTGTGGACCGGGGGTATCGGGATTCGGATCCTACTACCCGCATTGTAGGTGCGCGGATGGACCAGGCCCTGCCCGTGGTCCTCAAGGTGGAGGAGGTTGAACGTCTCCTGGCCGCGCCGGGCACAGACCGTCCCGAGGGTGTGCGGGACCGGGCAATGCTGGAGATTGCCTACGGCAGCGGCCTGCGGGTCTCCGAGCTGGTGGGCCTGCGCCTGGGGGACCTGGATATGGATCGGGCCCTCCTGCGGGTCACGGGGAAGGGACGCAAGCAGCGCATAGTCCCCACCAGCCAGATAGCGATAGAGCGGGTGGAGACCTACCTGGCCTCGGCCAGGGGGGAGCTGCTGCGGGCCGCGACCAGGGTGCGCCCGGACGCGCGCGCTGCCCTCTTCGTCAGCCGTCGCGGCGCGCCCCTCACCCGGCAGGGGTTCTGGAAGCTCATCAAGAAATACGGCCGGCAGGTCGGCCTCCCCGACGACCTCCACCCCCATACACTTCGTCACTGCTTCGCCAGTCACCTCCTGGCCGGCGGCGCGGATCTCCGCGTCGTCCAGACCCTCCTCGGCCATACGGATATCCGGACCACGGAGATCTACACCCACGTCGAGCTGTCCCATCTGCGGGCAGAGTATGCGAAACGTCATCCGCGGGGCCGTTGAG
>CAYOTU010000237.1:0-5979 GCA_964406905.1 uncultured Myxococcales bacterium
CCGACGACCAGGTGAATCTCGTCGGCGAGGTCGGCGGGATAGTACCCGACGTCGTACAGGGCCATGTACTCCACCGCGGCCATGAGCCCGGGCATCTCGTTGTGGATACGGAGCAGCCAGGGAAGCGAATCCCGGTAGCGTGGGTGCTCCTCCCCCGCGTCGACGATCGCGGTCATGTAGCTGAACGCGGAGTAAACCAAGCCCAGATCGTAGAGGCTCGTGGCGATGGCGAACTCGGCCTCCTGGTAATAGGACTCGGTGGGCTCGCCCTTCTCGAGGATACCATTGAACGCGACGCTGGCTTCGTAGTAGAAGCCGCGCTCAGCGAGGGACCTGCCCTGGGTCAGGAGCCCCTCGAAAAAATCCCTGCGTCCGTCCATCGCTGACGCAGCATCATCCACGGTCGGTGCGGGCTGGGACCAGGCAGCGGCGGGGCCGACCAGGAGGAAGGCCATAAGCGCCCAAAGACCTTTCATCAACTGCTCCTCTTGGTTTCTCTGATAAACAGGGACTCTTCCCCTCATTAAGTAAGGGATACAACCCTTTCCGGTTTAAAACAACCGCACCGGACTGTCAAGCGGAAAGAGGGGCTGAGTGAGGTCCGAAGGGCTTGAAATCTATCAGGGTCGGTCGCTACACTAACCGATGTGCAGGCCCCACGGCTGAGGAGAACATGAAGCAGCAAGAATCCACTGAGCTCCTGATCATCGGCTCCGGAATAGCGGGCCTCACCGTCGCCCTGGAGGCAGCGGATCACGTGGACGTGCTGATCCTCGCCAAGGCAGACCCCTGGGACAGCGCCACCAACCGTGCCCAGGGAGGCGTTGCAGCGGCCGTCGGCCCCGACGACAGCCCCGATCGGCACATTGAGGATACCCTCGATGCGGGTGCGGATCTCTGTCATCTGGACGCGGTGGAGATCTGCGTCCGGGAGGGGCCTGGAGCAATTCGCTGGGTCGAAAAGCAGGGGGTGAACTTCTGCCGAGGTGAAGACGGCACCCCAAATCTCGGCAGGGAGGGGGGCCACCGGCGTCGGCGGATCTTACATGTAAAGGACATGACCGGGCATGAGTTGGTGCGGGCCCTCCTGGAGAGGGTCCGGGCTCACCCGCGAATCACGATTCGCCCTGGCTGGATGGCCGTGGACCTGATCACAAGGATCCGCCTGGGTATCGACACCGACGAAGACCGCTGCCTTGGCGCCTACGTTATGGATATGGAAACCGGGAGTATTGTTCCGATTCGGGCAGGAGTGACGGTCCTGGCCACGGGAGGAGCGGGGAAAGTATACCTGTACACAACGAACTCCGACGTAGCTACGGGAGACGGCGTTGCAATGGCCTGGCGGGCCGGCGCGGCCATAGCGAACATGGAGTTCTATCAGTTCCATCCGACTTGCCTCCACCACGGGGCGAGCCCACCTTTCCTGATCTCCGAGGCGGTGCGCGGGGAGGGGGGACGGCTCGTGCTCCAGAACGGCGAGCGCTTCATGCAGCGATACCATGAGATGAAGGAGTTGGCCCCCCGGGACGTGGTGGCCCGGGCCATCGACGCTGAGCTGAAGCGCACCGGGGATCCCTGTGTGTACCTGGACGTCACCCACCTGGACGGGGCCTTCCTCGAAGATCGTTTCCCGACGATCTTCTCCCACTGCCGGGACCTGGGCCTGGATATTCGGCGAGATCCCATCCCCGTTGTCCCCGCTGCCCATTACCAATGCGGCGGCGTCCGCACTGACCTGAACGGCTGGACCGGCCTCAACGGACTCTATGCGGTGGGAGAGACAGCCTCCACTGGCGTCCATGGTGCGAACAGATTGGCGTCCAACTCCCTCCTCGAGGGCCTGGTCTTCGGACGCCGCGCTGCCCACGACTCGCTCAAACACATGCGGGCCCATCCCCTCCCCGACCACGACCTGCCGCGCTGGAACACGGGCTTTGCCACGGACCCCGAGGAGGCGGTGGTAATCTCCCAGAACTGGCACGAAATCCGACGGTTCATGTGGAACTACCTCGGGGTCGTACGATCGGATATGCGGATCCAACGGGCCCTCCGCCGCTTGATGACCGTACGGGAAGAGATCCGGGCCGACTACTGGGCCTTCATCCTGACCCCCGCTCTGGTGGAGCTGCGCAACTTAGCCGATATAGCATACCTGGTGCTGGAGATGGCCAGCATGCGGAAGGAGTCCCGCGGGCTGCACTACAACGTGGACTACCCCGAGCGAGACGACGAGCACTGGCGGCACGACACGGTGCTACGCCGGAAGCCGAAGCCTTACCGAAAATGACGTCCCGCCGCCTGTCGACAAGCTCCCGATTCGCTGGCTCAGGGCTTGGCAATGGAGCGGCGTGGGTCCGGGCGGTAGCGGCGTACCGTGATCCCGCACTCGTCCAAGAGGGCCATGGAGCGTCCGTCTATGGAGTAGCGCGCGTCGAAGACCACCTCCACGACGCCGCTATTGATGATCTTCTTGGTGCAGAGCAGGCAGGGGGACGATGTGCAGTAGAGGCAGGCCCCGCGCACGCTGATGCCGTGATACGCTGCCTGGAGGATAGCGTTCTCCTCGGCGTGGAGGCAGAGGCACTCACCCAGGTCCGTGCCGGAGGGCACATCCGACGCGCAGCGGGGACAGCCCCCGTCGCTACAGTTTTTCGCACCGCGAGGGGTTCCATTGTAGCCGGTGGCGATTATCCGTCGATCTTTGACCAGGACCGCGCCCACCTGACGTCGCACGCAATCTGAGCGGCTGGCCACCATCCGGGTGATGCGCATGAAGTACTCGTCCCAGTCGGGCCGCGCCGGACCCATGGGGAGTCTCCGCGCTGCTACGGCGATCCTGCTCTCGTCCGTGGTGTCCCCGTCAGGGTCCCACTGCTCAAAGGGCAGGCCCGCCGCGGCCACCGCTGCGGCGACGCTGTCGGGGGGATCCATGAGCAGGAAACGCACCGGCGTGGACCGACGGTATTGGAGTTCCACCATGCCGTCCACCTCGGCCCCGTCCAACAAGTCGAGGACCACCACGTTGGCGAGCTCCGGGATCTCCACCTCAGCGAGACGGATCAACCAGTCCGCCCCCCAGCGGGCAACGTACGCGGGCAGTGCGGCGCCACCGAGAGGTAAACGCCACGAAGCCAGGTCCATGACAACATAGCCCCGCTCAACGAAGACAGCGGCCACCGCCTTCTGCCAACTCCGACTCTTGCTCGATAGTCCTAATATCATAGCTCCAGATCCTACCCGAGTCTCAGCGGCCGCGCAACGTTGACCAACGGGGCTTGTTTCCCTATGCTGTCGACGACCCGATGGAGGAAGAGACGACATGAGGAATCGAGGATGGCTCTTGATACTGGCGCTCCTGGCAACGGCGAGTTGCTCCAGCGGGGACGCTGCCGGAGGAGGCGCGGACATCGCCGGAGACATTGATGACTCCGGCAGCGGTGCGGAGACCGCTGCCCCCGACACAGCCCCGGAACTCCCTGCCGTGACCGGCCCCACCTGCTTCGAGGCCCTCACCTGCCTCGTGGACATGAAAAACTGGCAGGGCGGCCCGATCCCATCGGAGTCCGACTGCCTCCAGGCGATTGACGACGAGGAGATGGGTGACGTGGACGCGCTCCTCGGCTGCATGGACACGCAGTGTACGGACGAATTCACGGCCTTCGACTCGGGGGGGGACCTGGAGCTTGGCGCGCTCTACCTCTGCATCATCGAACGCTGCGCTGAGCCGACAGCGATCTGCATCGGCGGACAGGGTGAGGACGACTGCGGGGACGCGCTCTGGTGTCTCGCCGGCTGCAACCCCTACGCGCAGGGCTGCACCACCGCGTGCATCTCTGAAACCTCCCAGGCGCAGGCCGAGAAGACGGGCCGCTTTCTCCAATGCGTCCTGGACGTCTGCCCCCTCGCTGAGGTCGGAACGACCTGCGATGTACCGACAGCCTGCGCGCTCAAGTGCCCCGAAATAATTTAACAATTGACTCCCGACCACTTCGGGTGGCATAAAACCAGTGATTTGATGCGTCAATCGGAGTCCGAGATGCGAACCCTGACGAATTCCCTGATAGCCACAATCCTCCTGGCGAGTGTGCTGGGCCTGAGTGGCTGTCTCGACGACGAGAACTATATGGCCTGCGCCTTTGCGGTAGAATACAGCGCGGAGTGCAACGTACCGGAGGACGACGGCGGGGACACCCAGAAGGGCATCAACTGTGTCATCTCCGAGCATCCCCAATGCGATGACGGGATCTGCATCCGCTACCAGGGCTCGGGCGGTTTCTGCTCCATGGCCTGCCTCACCGACGATGATTGCCCGGGCGGTGGCGCCTGCGAGGAGTTCGCCAAGGGCTGCGACGAGAACGGCGAGAACTGCAACCGCTACTGCATCAAGGGAAAGCTCATTCAATAGTCTCCATCCATAAAGTCGCTTTAGGGGGTTGATGGATGGAGACTTAGTAGTATCGCGGCCTTCGGCTTGTGTCCGGTGGTCTGAACGCATCCTCGATCCACTCCAATTCGGCATCCCCTCCGCGAAATCGTATGGCGATCACGTCGAAGCGTACGTCCCAGTTCCGCATCCCCCGATCGGCCATCCATGCCCGGGCGGCGGTGACCACGCGGTGCCGCTTGGCAAGGTTCACCGTGAGTGCGGGGGACTCCAGGTAGGACCCGGTCAGGCTGCGCACCTCCACGAAGATCACCCCCCCGCCCAGGGTGGCGACCAGGTCCAGCTCCGCGCGGCGGGCGTGATAGTTCCGGTCAAGAATTCGATAGCCGGCCCGGCGGAGACGCTCCTCGGCCAACGCCTCGCCGCGCTGGCCCAGCGCTACGCGGGGATCTTTCGCCGTGCTCATCGCTGTGCTCATCGCTGTGCTCATCGCTCACCTCCAGGTTTGGCTGTCCTCTAGATGTATTCGTCAGAGGTAAGCCGTGGGGAAGCAGAAGAGTTCCTGATCAGGATTCATCCTGCTTTTTCAGGATCTCAGCTACAGGCTTATAGGTGCGGCGATGGTGGGGGGTGACGCCGAGGGTTGCAAGAGCCTGGCGGTGGGCCGCTGTCCCGTAGCCCTTGTTGAACTCCCAGTCATAGCCTGGGAACTCCGCTGCGAGGACCTCCATGTAGCGGTCCCGGTGGACCTTGGCCAGGATCGACGCACCGGCGACGGCCACGGAGAGCCCGTCGCCGCCCACCACTGCGCGCTGGGCACAAGCCGACCAGGACGGCAGGCGATGGGGACCATCCACCACAACGAGAACCGCTTCGGGCGGGATCCCCTGTGCGACAATCTCACCCCAGACGGCGGTGACGGCGCGGGTCATGGCTGAAAGGGAGGCCTGGAGGACGTTGATGCGGTCCACTTCCTCTACCTCCGCGCAGCCCCAGGCCCAGGCCATGGCTGCTGCCCGGACCTGAGGTTCCAGGAAATCTCTGGCCGCTGTGCTGAGAGCCTTGGAGTCGTCCACGCCGGGGATCCGACGCTCCACGGGGAGGGCCACGGCCGCTGCCTGGACCGGACCGGCGAGGCAGCCACGGCCAGCCTCGTCCGTACCGATTACATACAGGATCCCGTGACGACGGGCATCGTCCTCGATCACCCCGGGGATCCGGGGAGACTCAGAAAAAAGAGAGGGGGGCACCTGAGGGTACTACCGACGGCGGCTGAGGCTCCGGATCCGGGCGGCCTTGCCACGGAGACCGCGCAGGTAGAACAGGCGGGACCGGCGGACCCGGCCGCGGTCAATGACCTCTACGCCCGCGATGCGTGGGGAGTGGGATGGGAAGATACGCTCCACGCCGATGCCGTAGGAGAGCTTCCGCACGGTGAAGGTCGAAGAGACCCCGGCCCGGCGCTTCCGAATACAGACGCCTTCAAAAGCTTGCGGGCGGGTCCGCTCCTTGAACTCACCGTCAACGGTTCGAGTCCTGGTCAAGATCGTCGAGATCGTGGATAAAGGCCTCGGCTCCGGCCTGATAATCCG